>NZ_JBEXYL010000047.1:0-72993 GCF_040630895.1 Streptomyces sp. NPDC005728 | reverse complement strand
GTTCGGTGATGTCGGCTAGCCACAGCCGGTTCGGGCCAGTTGCCGTGAAGTTGCGGCACCCCCGAGGGGTGCCGCCCTTCGCGTCGTCCGGGTGCGGTTACTTCCGCATGACCTCCGGCTCGTGCCGGCGCAGGAAGCGGGCGACGAAGAAGCCGCAGATCACGCCGAGGGCGATCAGCGCGACCATGTTCAGGCACCAGACCGAGGCCGCGTGGTCCCACAGCGGGTCCGTGCTGCCCGGGTCGTCGGTGTTCGGCGCGATGTTGTTGAAGTCCAGCGTGGCGCCCGCGGCGGCCACCGCCCAGCGCGACGGCATCAGGTACGAGAACTCGTTGACCCCGAGGGTGCCGTGCAGGGTGAAGAGGCAGCCGGTGAAGACGACCTGGATGATCGCGAACATCACCAGCAGCGGCATGGTCTTCTCTGCGGTCTTCACCAGCGAGGAGATCACCAGACCGAACATCATCGAGGTGAAGCCGAGCGCCATGATCGGCACGCACAGCTCGAACAGCGTCGAGCCGCCGAAGACGAGCCCCTGGTCGGGGATCTCACGGCTGGAGAAGCCGATCAGGCCGACCATCAGGCCCTGGAGCACGGTGACCGCGCCCAGGACGACCACCTTCGACATCAGGTAGGCCGACCGGGACAGACCGGTCGCGCGCTCCCGCTCGTAGATGACCCGTTCCTTGATCAGCTCACGGACGGAGTTCGCCGCACCGGCGAAGCACGCGCCGACCGCGAGGATCAGCAGCACGGTCGTGGCCGTACCGTTCGGGACGTGCTGGCCGGTGCGCGGGTTGACCGCCTCGTTGACCAGCAGGCCCTTGTTGTGGTCGATCAGCAGGCTGACCGCGCCGAGCACCGCCGGCAGGATCACCGTCAGCGCCAGGAATCCCTTGTCGGAGGCGATGACCGCCACGTACCGCCGGATCAGGGTCATCAGCTGTGAGCCCCAGCCCTGCGGCTTGGGCGGCCTGATGGCCTGCGGCGGAGGCATGTGTACGGACTGCGGGGCGACGGCGTCGATGTCCGCGGCGTACATCTGGTAGTGCTGCGAACCCTTCCAGCGGCCCGCCCAGTCGTAGTCGCGGTAGTTCTCGAAGGCGGAGAAGACGTCGGCCCAGGTGTCGTAGCCGAAGAAGTTCAGCGCCTCCTCCGGCGGGCCGAAGTAGGCCACCGAACCGCCCGGCGCCATCACCAGGAGCTTGTCGCAGATCGCCAGCTCGGCCACCGAGTGGGTGACCACGAGGACCGTGCGGCCGTCGTCGGCGAGGCCGCGCAGCAGCTGCATGACGTCACGGTCCATGCCCGGGTCGAGGCCGGAGGTCGGCTCGTCCAGGAAGATCAGCGACGGCTTGGTGAGCAGTTCCAGTGCCACCGAGACGCGCTTGCGCTGACCACCGGACAGGGAGGTGACCTTCTTGTCCTTGTGGATGTCGAGCTTCAGCTCGCGCAGCACCTCGTCGATGCGGGCGTCACGCTCGGCGGCCGTGGTGTCGGCCGGGAAGCGCAGCTTGGCCGCGTACTTCAGGGCCTTCTTGACGGTCAGCTCCTTGTGCAGGATGTCGTCCTGCGGGACCAGACCGATGCGCTGGCGCAGCTCGGCGAACTGCTTGTACAGGTTCCGGTTGTCGTACAGCACCTCACCCTGGTTGGCGGGCCGGTAGCCGGTGAGCGCCTTCAGCAGGGTCGACTTGCCGGAGCCGGACGGGCCGATGACCGCGATCAGGGACTTCTCCGGGACGCCGAAGGAGACGTCCTTCAGGATCTGTTTGCCGCCGTCGACCGTGACCGTCAGGTGGCGCGCGGAGAAGGAGACCTCACCGGTGTCGACGAACTCCTCGAGGCGGTCGCCGACGATGCGGAAGGTGGAGTGGCCGACGCCGACGATGTCGTTCGGGCCGAGCTGCACCGAGCCGCCCTTGGCGATCGGCTGGCCGTTGACGTAGGTGCCGTTGTGCGAGCCCAGGTCGCGGATCTCGAAGCGGCCGCCGGGCACCGAGTGGAACTCGGCGTGGTGCCGGGAGACCTGCAGGTCGGAGACGACCAGCTCGTTCTCCAGGGCACGGCCGATGCGCATCACGTTGCCGATGGCGAACTGGTGGAACGTGGTGGGGCTGCGGTCGCCGTAGACCGGCGGCGCCCCCGCGCCACCACCGGGCGTTTTCTGCACGTAGCCCTCCGGACCGCCCTGCTGCTGCGGGAACGGTGCGGGCTGCTGCGGCTGCTGCCAGTCGGCCTGCGGTGCGGGCTGCTGCGGCGCCTGCTGCGCCCAGCCCGGCCCCGCGCCCTGGGCGGCGTACGGTGCTGCCGCCTGCGCCTGCTGCTGAGGCTGAGCGACGGCGGCACCCGAGAGGTTCACGCGCGGTCCGTCGGTCCCGTTGCCGAGGTGCACCGCCGAGCCGGGGCCGAGCTCCATCTGGTGGATCCGCTGGCCCTGCACGAAGGTGCCGTTGGTGCTTCCGTGGTCCTCGATGACCCAACTGCGGCCGTTGAAGCTGACCGTGGCGTGACGCCAGGAGACCCTGGCGTCGTCGAAGACGATGTCACCCTGCGGATCGCGTCCGAGGGTGTAGGGCCTGGACGGGTCTAGCGTCCAGGTCTGTCCGTTTGATTCCAGTACGAGTTCCGGCACTCCATGCCCCACTGAGTTGTCCCCCGAGTTACCCCCATCACAGGGAGTCTAGGGATGTCGAACATCGTGGGGAACTATTTCAGGCTGGGCCCCTTGTCCGAAAGTCGGGCCTTGTGAAGGGCGCCCGTGCACGCTTCAACTCGCCCCGTTGACGGGGTTGAAACCGGGCCGGAGAGTGGTAATCCCCCGCGAGGGGGACAAGCGCGGCTGCGGTGCCGCGCCGCGGATCGGGGGGTCTGCCATGAGTGCTGCCACGGGCGTCGAGACCGCACGGCACGGCACCTCGCTGCCGTGGACGGACATCCTGCTGTCCGCGATCGCCGCGGTCAGCTGGGCGTTGATAGGGATGGCGGGCACCGCCGCGCTCGGTCTGCATCTGCTGCAGGCGGACACGGCGGGCTCACTGGGCCCCATGACGGCGGCCGTTGTGGCGCTCGGGGCGGGTGGTTCGGTCTCACCGTCGGGCGATGTGTCCGCTTTCGGACTGAAAGGCGCCGAGGCGCACACGGCCGTCGAGATCACGCCATTGGGGGTGAGCCTGGTCGGTGCTCTGCTGCTGTCGTGGTTCTTCCTACGGTCCCTGCGCGCGGCCGGAGTTGTGATCGCGCCGTCCGAACTCCTCGCGCGCGCCGGCGCGGTGGTCGCCCTCTTCGTGGCGACGCTCGGCGGGCTGGCCTGGGCCGGGCACGACGTCATCACGATCGACGGCGGCTCGCTCGGCCTGGACGACCTGCCCGGCGGGGGCGGCAAGGGGGGTGGCCTCAGCATCCCCGGCCTGGGGGACGTCGGCGGGCTGCTGCCGGACCGGATCGGTGATCTGATCGACGCGAAGGCCTCCGTCGGGTTCACCGTGGACACCGCGCCCACCCTCCTCGGCGGCCTCGGCTGGTCCGCCGGAATCCTGCTGATCGCCCTGCTCGCCTCCCGCCGCGCCCCCCTTCCGCCCGGCTGGGACGCCGTGCACCGGGTGGTGCGGCCGGCCGTCTCGGCGCTCGTCACCGTGCTGCTGGTGGCCGTGGCCGCCGGGCTCGCGGCGGCGGCGTACGCAGCCATCGGCGACGACCACCCGGGGCGGATCGCGGGCGCGGCCCTCCTGGGCGCACCGAACGGGGTGTGGCTCGGCATCCCGATCGGACTGTTCGTCCCCTGGGACGGCAAGGCCACCGGCGCCCTGGGCACGGTGCTGCCCCACCCCCTCGACCAGCTCCTGAGCGCGCGGTCCGACCAGCCCGTCACGCTGGGCCGGCTGGCCGAGCTGGACGGGCGGGTGTGGCTGCTCGTGGTCGCGGCGGCGCTGATGATGCTGCTGGCCGGAGTGCTGACGGCGGTACGGACGCCGGTGCCCGGCACGGGTGGCGCGGCGGGGTTCGCCGGCCGCTGCGCCCTGCGGCTGGGGATCGTGACCGCGCTCGCCCTGCCCTTCCTCGCCTGGCTGGCGGACGTCTCGGTGGACGCCTCCCTGTCCGTACTGGGCTTCGACGCCTTCGGCGCGGGCATCCAGCTGCACGGCCATCTGGGAATGGCCCTGCTCCTGGGTGCCGTGTGGGGAGCGGGAGCCGGGGCGGCGGGAGCGCTGCTCGCCCGGACGGTGGGAGCGGCGGGGGCACGGGCGGTGGGGGCGGCCCGGGGTGAGGTGCCGGATGGAGTGCGGGGCAGGGACTCGGGGTACGGCGGCGATCCGGGGCGGGCTGCGTACGGTGGCGAGGCCGGGCCGTACGTGCCGAGCAGGCCGTATCGGCCGCCGAACCCCGGCACGAACCCGTATCTCCAGGTGCCGGAGGAGCTGCGGGCGGAGCCCGAGGACGCGCGGCCGCAGCCGGCCGGGGGCGATGTGTACGGCGCCCCCACCCTCGCGCGGCCCGTCGGCCCGCCTCCCCCTTCACCCCGGCGCCGTCCCGGCTCGCGCCCGCGTGACCGTGCGCCGGACACGCCCGACACGCCGGACGAGGGGCCGCCGCCTCCGCCCGTGGCACCGCCGCCGCCCGGCCGGCCCAGGAGGTGAGCCCGCAGCGTCCGTGCGGAGCGGACGCCCTGGTGGTGCCCGTGGCGAGCGCGGGCATGGCACAGTCGTGGTAGAGCCGCAGTCGTACGCCGGTGGCGCACCGTGCGGGCCGTCGTCCGGGGGCAAGATCCTCGACATCGGACGGACACCCATTGTTCCGTGTCCGTCAGGCGGACCTCACGGGCGGAAGGCACTGGGTGCCGGATACGGTGGTGACACCATGAGCGCTTCGCAGACCTCCGAGGTCCCCACTCTCCTCGTCAAGATTTTCGGCAAGGACAGGCCGGGCATCACGGCCGGCCTCTTCGACACCCTTGCCGCCTACCTCGTCGACGTGGTCGACATCGAGCAGGTCGTCACCCGGGGTCGCCTGGTGCTGTGCGCTCTGGTCACCCAGCCGCCGGCCGGCCTGGAGGGTGACCTGCGGGCGACCGTGCACAGCTGGGCCGAGTCGATGAAGATGCAGGCGGAGATCATCTCGGGGCACGGTGACAACCGTCCGCGCGGGCTCGGACGCTCGCTGGTGACCGTCCTCGGCCACCCCCTCACCGCCGAGTCGACGGCCGCCGTCGCCGCCCGGATCGCGAAGGCCGGCGGCAACATCGACCGCATCTTCCGCCTCGCCAAGTATCCGGTGACCGCAGTGGAGTTCGCCGTCTCCGGGGTGGAGACGGAGCCGCTGCGCACGTCCCTGGCGTCCGACGCGGCGGCACTGGGTGTCGACATCGCCGTCGTCGCGGCGGGCCTGCACCGGCGCGCCCAGCGGCTGGTGGTCATGGACGTGGACTCCACCCTGATCCAGGACGAGGTCATCGAGCTGTTCGCCGCGCACGCCGGCTGCGAGGACCAGGTCGCCGAGGTGACGGCGGCGGCGATGCGCGGTGAGCTGGACTTCGAGCAGTCGCTGCACGCGCGCGTGGCACTGCTGAAGGGGCTGGACGCCTCCGTGGTGGAGAAGGTGCGCAGCGAGGTACGGCTGACGCCGGGCGCGCGCACGCTCATCCGCACCCTGAAGCGGCTCGGCTTCCAAGTCGGCGTCGTCTCGGGCGGGTTCACCCAGGTCACGGACGATCTGAAGGAGCGGCTGGGGCTGGACTTCGCGCAGGCCAACACGCTGGAGATCGTGGGCGGGAAGCTGACCGGGCGAGTCACCGGCGAGATCGTGGACCGGGCGGGCAAGGCGCGGCTGCTGCGCCGGTTCGCCGCGGAGGCCGGGGTTCCGCTGTCGCAGACGGTGGCGATCGGTGACGGCGCCAACGACCTGGACATGCTGAACGCGGCCGGTCTGGGCGTCGCCTTCAACGCCAAGCCGGTGGTCCGCGAGGCCGCGCACACGGCGGTGAACTTCCCCTTCCTGGACACGGTCCTCTATCTGCTGGGCGTCACCCGCGAAGAGGTCGAGGCCGCCGACACCCACGACGAGGGCTGAGCCGCCCCGGACGGCTCGTGCACCGGATGCGGGGAGGGCCCGGCGCCACCGTGGTGCCGGGCCCTCCTGCCGTGGGTGTCGTCACTCGGAGGGTGCCCAGTAGTCCGCCAGCGTGGCCACGCCCGGCTCCAGGCTCTTCCAGGCGCCGTCGAAGGTCAGCACCGCGAATGCCGCCGTGGGGAAGCCGCGGCGGTTCATCCGCGTGAGGGCGTCGCCCTCGGACTCGCCGGCCAGGATGTCGGCCAGACCGTGCACGCCCGGGTTGTGGCCGATCAGGATCAGGGTCTGCACGTCGTCCGGGGTCTCGTTGAGCACGGCGATCAGCTCGCCCGGCGAGGCCTCGTAGACCCGCTCCTCATAGTGGGTCTTCGGCCGGTGGGCGAGTTCGTGGACGGCGAGCTTCCAGGTCTCGCGGGTCCGGACCGACGTGGAGCACAGGGCCAGGCCGAAGGTGATGCCGGTGTCGGCCAGCTTACGCCCGGCGACTGCGGCGTCCGAGCGGCCGCGCTCGGCGAGCGGGCGTTCATGGTCGGACACCTGGGGCCAGTCGGCTTTCGCATGCCGGAAGAGGACGATCTTGCGGGGTTCTGCGACGCTCATGGGCTCAGCTTCGCATGAAACAGACCATGCGGCGCAGGGAGTTGACATGCGGATTCTCCGCGTGCGGGGGCACCGCGTCAGCGCGCGAGGAGCTGCTGCACGCGCTCGAAGAGCTGCGTGATCGCCGGGTCGCCGCTTGCCGCGTGGGCGTCCGACGGGTTCAGTATCAGGGCGAGCAGCGCGATGAACGCGAGAGCGGGCAGGGCGAGCGCCCACCAGGGCAGCCGGATGTCGACGCTGCCCGTGTTCGCCGGGTGGAGCCGCGTGTGCGTGCGGGCCGGCATGGTCGCCTCCGTAGGTCTTCGAGTACTCCTGGCCGCCTGGTGCGGTCACATCTCGAAGCTACGGATTCCGGCGCCGCCAACCCATCCGGAGACCCACCCACTTGACCCTGACCCTGGCCCCCTAGGGGATGGGGGGCTAGCCCCACCATCGGGGCGCAAACCGGGTCAGGGCGAGGCGATCGTCGCGATGACGGCGATGATCACGAAGATGGCGAAGAACGAGCCGAAGACGAGCAGCATCTTCTTCTGGCCGTTCTTCGGGTTCGGGTCGAGCACAGGCTGCATGCGGCCCAGTCTCGCACCCTGCGCCCGGGCCCGGTCCGCCGGGGGCGGGCTACCGGCTCGCCTCGTCCTCCACCGTGCGGTCCCGGCCGGCCAGGAATCCCACCGCCATCTGGGGCAGCATCAGGCCCGCCATGAGGGCGATCGGCAGTCCCCAGCCACCGCTCTGCTGGTACAGCACGCCGACCAGCAGCGGGCCGGGGATGGAGATCAGATAGCCGGTGCTCTGGGCGAACGCGGACAGCTGGGCCACGCCCTGTCCGGTCCTGGCCCGCATGCCGACCATGGTCAGCGCCAGCGGGAAGGCGCAGTTGGAGACGCCGAGCAGCAGGGCCCAGGCCCAGGCGCCGGCAGCAGGGGCGAGGTACAGGCCGGCGTATCCGGCGAGGCCGCACGCGCCCAGGACGAACACGATCGGTCCCTGGTGGGGCAGCCGGATGGCGACCCTCGGGATGACGAAGGCCAGCGGCACGCCCATCACCATCGTGACGGCGAGGAGCAGGCCCGCCGTGCCCGCGGGGACGCCGGAGTCGCGGAAGATCTGGGCCATCCAGCCCATCGTGATGTACGCGGCGGTGGCCTGGAGTCCGAAGAAGACGGCGAGTGCCCAGGCGGTGCGGCTGCGGGTGATGCGCAGCGGGGCCTGCCGGTCCTCCACGGCGCGCACCGGCTCCTGCGCGCGGGCCGTGCCCCGGTCCCGTACCAGCGGCAGCCAGGGCAGGACGGCGGCGGCCGCGAGCCCTGCCCACACGGCGAGGCCGGACTGCCAGCCGCCGCCCAGGGCGTCGGTCACGGGCACGGTCACCGCGGCGGCCAGCGAGGTGCCCAGGGCGAGGGCCATGGAGTACAGGCCGGTCATGGATCCGACCCGGTCGGGGAACCAGCGCTTGACGATGACCGGCATCAGCACGTTGCTGACGGCGATGCCCATGAGGGCGAGTGCGCTGGCGGCCAGGAAGCCGGCCGTGCTTCCGGCGTACGGCCGTATCAGCAGGCCCGCGGCGATGGCGGCCATGCCGGCGCACACCACGGCGGCCGGTCCGAACCGGCGGGCCAGGCGGGGTGCGGTGACACCGAAGACGGCGAAGCAGAGCGGGGGCACGGAGGTGAGCAGCCCGGTCACGCCGCCGCTCATGCCGAGGCCGTCGCGGACCTCCTCCAGGAGCGCGCCGAGGCTCGTGATGGCGGGGCGGAGGTTCACCGCGGACAGCACGATGCCGACGACGACCAGCCGGGTCGCCCACGCGCGCGTGGCGGGCGTCCGGCGTGTGTCCGCCGGGGTGGTCGTACCGCGTCCGGTCGAAGTCGTCGCCGTACGGGGTTCCGCGGTCCGGGTTTCCTCACTAGCCATGAGACCCATCATAGAATCATGGGATGATTGGTTGTCCATCCCCGGGCCGGTTCCGCTCGGGTCTCCCGTGCGAAGGTGTGCCATGCCCCTGAGCCACCCGCGCCGTTCGGCGCTGTCCGAGCAGGTCATCGCCGAACTGCGCAATCAGATCGCCTCCGGCGAGTGGCCGGTCGGCTCCCGCATCCCGACCGAGCCGGAGCTGGTCGAGCAGCTCGGGGTCGCGCGCAACACCGTCCGCGAGGCCGTCCGCGCGCTCGCGCACAACGGCCTGCTGGACATCCGCCAGGGCTCGGGCACCTACGTCGTGGCGACGAGCGAGCTGGCCGGCGTGATGCACCGCCGGTTCGCGGACGCCGACCCCCGGCACATCGCCGAGCTGCGTTCCACTCTAGAGTCGGCGGCGGCCAAACTGGCCGCCGAGCGGCGCACCGAGAAGGATCTCAGGCAGCTGGACGCGCTGCTGGCGCGGCGCGAGGCGGCCTGGGCGGCCGGCGAGGCCGAGGCGTTCGTGACCGCCGACGCGACCTTCCACCTGGCCGTGGTGGCCGCCTCCCACAACGACGTCATGACGGCGATGTACGCCGACCTGGGCGAGGTGCTGCGGGACTGGCTGCGCGCGGACGTCGGCGCCGAGCTGACGCCCGAGTCGTACATGGACCACACCCGGCTGCTGGACGCGATCCGGGCGGGCGACGCGGAGACGGCCGCCACGGAGGGCGCGAGCTATCCGTTCCTGTGCCGTCCGGACCGGTTCAACGCGCCTTCTGGTGGCTGATCCACACCGAGCCGACGTCGTTCCAGCACCGGCCGGTCAGCCGGACGGTCATGGCGGGCGAGGTGTCCACCGGGGCGCTGTCGGTGTCGATGTCCCACCAGCGGGCGCACTCGATGTGCAGGCGCACCCGGTCGGTGTCGACGTAGGGGTTGTGGCAGTACGCCACCACGTGGGAGCCGCGCACGGTCGTACGGCAGGCGGCGCCGAAGAGGCTCGGGGCGGGCGGCTTGCCGTCGCCCACGCGCGCGTGGGGCATCGCGTCGTACGGCAGGGAGAGGACGAGGGCTACGGCCACGGTCACCGAGGCCAGGCTGTGGGACAGGCGCACAAGGGGACCTCCTCGGCCGGGCTGCGGAGGGATGCGCGGGGTGAACCCGTAGTCCAGAATGCGCCGCCCGTACCCGGCCCTGCCCGGCCGGGTACGCCGAACGAGTGACGCCCCGCTCCCGCGGACTCGCGGGGAACGGGGCGCCGACGTCAGGCGAGGGTCACGCGCCGATGGCGTGCAGACCGCCGTCCACGTGGATGATCTCGCCGGTGGTCTTCGGGAACCAGTCGCTCAGCAGGGCGACGACACCCTTGCCGGCCGGCTCCGGGTCCTTGAGGTCCCACTCCAGCGGGGAGCGGCTGTCCCACACGGAGGCCAGCTCGCCGAAGCCCGGGATGGACTTGGCGGCCATGGAGCCGATCGGGCCCGCGGAGACGAGGTTGCAGCGGATGTTCTGCTTGCCCAGGTCGCGGGCCATGTAGCGGCTGGTGGCCTCCAGGGCGGCCTTGGCGGGGCCCATCCAGTCGTACTGCGGCCAGGCGAACGAGGCGTCGAAGGTGAGACCGACGACCGAGCCGCCGTTCTGCATCAGCGGCAGGCAGGCCATGGTCAGCGACTTCAGGGAGAACGCCGAGACGTGCATGGCGGTGGAGACGGACTCGAACGGCGTGTTGAGGAAGTTGCCGCCGAGCGCGTCCTGCGGGGCGAAGCCGATGGAGTGGACGATGCCGTCGAGGCCGCCCAGCTCCTCGCCGACCACGTCGGCCAGCCGTGCGAGGTGCTCGTCGTTGGTGACGTCCAGCTCGATGACCTTGGTCGGCTTCGGCAGTTTCTTGGCGATGCGCTCGGTCAGCGTGGGCCGCGGGAAGGCGGTCAGGATGATCTCGGCGCCCTGCTCCTGGGCGAGCTTGGCGACGTGGAAGGCGATGGAGGACTCCATCAGCACACCCGTGATCAGGATGCGCTTGCCCTCGAGGATTCCGCTCATGGTGATCAGTGACCCATTCCCAGTCCGCCGTCAACGGGGATGACGGCTCCAGTGATGTACGAGGCGTCGTCCGAGGCGAGGAACCGCACCGTCGCGGCGATCTCCTCCGGCTGCGCGTAACGGCCGAGCGGCACCTGCGACACGATGCCGGCGCGCTGCTCGTCGCTGAGCACCTTGGTCATGTCGGTGTCGACGAAGCCGG
The DNA here is from genome assembly GCF_040630895.1 of Streptomyces sp. NPDC005728. NCBI lineage: Bacteria > Bacillati > Actinomycetota > Actinomycetes > Kitasatosporales > Streptomycetaceae > Streptomyces > Streptomyces sp. NPDC005728. Next base: position 62,177 of record NZ_JBEXYL010000047.1, on the reverse strand, counting down.
GTGCGACGACGTTGAAGGTGATGTTGCGCGAGCCCAGCTCACGGGCGAGGGAGCGCGCGAAGCCGACCAGGGCGGCCTTGGAGGCGGCGTAGTTCGCCTGGCCCGCCGAGCCGAGCAGCCCCACCACGGAGGAGATCAGGACGACGCGGCCCTTCTTGGCCCGCAGCATGCCGCGGTTGGCGCGCTTGACGACGCGGAAGGTGCCGGTGAGGTTGGTGTCGATGACCGAGGTGAAGTCCTCCTCGGACATGCGCATCAGGAGCTGGTCCTTGGTGACGCCGGCGTTGGCGACGAGGACCTCGACCGGACCGTGCTGGTCCTCGATCTCCTTGTAGGCCTGCTCCACCTGCTCGGCGTCGGTGATGTCGCACTTGACGGCGAGGAAGCCGGCCGGCGGCTCACCCGAGCGGTACGTGATCGCGACCTTGTCGCCGGCGTCGGCGAAAGCGCGGGCGATGGCGAGGCCGATGCCCCGGTTTCCTCCGGTGACGAGAACCGAGCGGCTCAACGGATCACCCTTTCGATAGCGGTCTGATGCGGTCGGACAACCCGCCCGAACACCTGGATGGCAGGCGCCTTCATCGAAAACCTATCGGTAGCGCACCTTCCGCGGGCAAGCGGGCACCGACAGTGGCGCGAGTGAGTCGCTGTCGGGTCCCTACAGAAATGGCCCGTACCGGACCGAAACCTGTGGTCCGCCGGGCCGCTCCCGCGACATGATCGGACCCGACAGGCCACGACAGCAGGGAGACCTCCGTGCCTCATTCCATCGACGAAGCCTTCACGGCGCTTCCGCTCAGGGCCCTGGCCGACGCCGCGCTCGCCCGCGCGCGTGCGCTGGGGGCCGACCACGCGGACTTCCGCTTCGAGCGGGTGCGCAGCGCGTCCTGGCGGCTCAGGGACGCCAAACCCGCGGGATCGTCGGACACCACCGACCTCGGGTACGCGGTCCGGGTCGTGCACGGCGGTACGTGGGGCTTCGCGTCCGGGGTGGACCTGACCCTGGACGCGGCCGCCAAGGTCGCCTCGCAGGCGGTGGCGATGGCGAAGCTCTCGGCGCAGGTGATCAAGGCCGCCGGGTCGGACGAACGGGTCGAACTGGCCGGCGAGCCGGTGCACGCCGAGAAGACGTGGGTCTCGTCGTACGAGATCGATCCGTTCTCGGTGCCCGACGAGGAGAAGGCCGCGCTGCTCGCGGAGTGGAGCAACCGGCTGCTGGTGGCGAACGGCGTGAACCACGTGGACGCCTCGCTGCTCACCGTGCACGAGAACAAGTTCTACGCCGACACCGCGGGCACCGTGACCACCCAGCAGCGGGTGCGGCTGCATCCGGAGCTGACGGCCGTGTCGGTCGACGAGTCGAGCGGCGAGTTCGACTCGATGCGGACCATCGCGCCGCCCGTCGGCCGAGGCTGGGAGTACCTGACCGGGACCGGCTGGGACTGGGACGCCGAGCTGGAGCGGATCCCGGAGCTGCTGGCCGAGAAGATGCGGGCGCCGAGCGTGGAGCCGGGCCTGTACGACCTCGTGGTCGACCCGTCCAACCTGTGGCTGACGATCCACGAGTCCATCGGGCACGCCACCGAACTGGACCGCGCGCTCGGCTACGAGGCCGCGTACGCCGGTACCTCGTTCGCCACCTTCGACCAGCTGGGCAAGCTGCGGTACGGCTCCGAGCTGATGAACGTCACCGGTGACCGCACCGCCGAGCACGGCCTCGCGACCGTCGGCTACGACGACGAGGGCGTCGAGGCGCAGTCCTGGGACCTGGTCAAGGACGGCACGCTCGTCGGCTACCAGCTGGACCGCAGGATCGCGCGGCTGACCGGGTTCGAGCGGTCCAACGGCTGTGCGTTCGCCGACTCCCCCGGGCACGTGCCGGTGCAGCGCATGGCCAACGTGTCGCTGCAGCCGGATCCCGCCGGGCTGTCCACCGAGGACCTGATCGGAGGCGTCGACCGGGGCATCTACGTCGTCGGCGACCGGTCCTGGTCGATCGACATGCAGCGGTACAACTTCCAGTTCACCGGGCAGCGCTTCTTCAGGATCGAGAACGGGCGGATCACCGGGCAGCTGAAGGACGTCGCCTACCAGGCCACGACCACCGACTTCTGGGGCTCGATGGCGGCCGTGGGCGGTCCGCAGACCTATGTCCTGGGCGGCGCCTTCAACTGCGGCAAGGCCCAGCCGGGCCAGGTCGCCGCGGTGTCCCACGGGTGCCCCTCCGCCCTCTTCAAGGGCGTCAACATTCTGAACACCACGCAGGAGGCCGGTCGATGAGCGCGCCCACCAACAAGGCGAACAAGCCGCACGAGATCGTCGAGCAGGCGCTCGCGCTGTCCCGGGCCGACGGCTGTGTCGTCATCGCCGACGAGCAGTCCACGGCCAACCTGCGCTGGGCGGGCAACGCGCTCACCACCAACGGTGTCACCCGCGGCCGTACCCTCACGGTGATCGCGACCGTGGACGGGCAGCAGGGCACCGCCTCCGGGGTCGTCTCGCGGTCCGCCGTGACCGCCGGTGAACTGGAGCCGCTGGTGCGGGCCGCCGAGGCCGCCGCGCGCGGGGCCGGGCCCGCCGAGGACGCCCAGCCGCTGATCACCGGTGTCCCTCAGTCCCCGGACTTCACGGACGCGCCCGCCGAGACCTCGTCCGCCGTCTTCGCGGACTTCGCCCCGGCGCTCGGAGAGGCCTTCGCACGCGCGCACGCGGGAGGCCGCGAGCTGTACGGGTTCGCCAACCACGAGCTGGTGTCGACGTACCTGGGCACGTCCACGGGGCTGCGCCTGCGGCACGACCAGCCCAACGGCACGCTGGAGCTGAACGCCAAGTCGCCGGACCGTACCCGCTCGGCGTGGTCGGGCCGGTCCACCCGTGACTTCAAGGACGTCGACCCGGGCGCCCTGGACGCCGAGCTGGCCGTACGGCTCGGCTGGGCCGAGCGGCGCGTGGAGCTGCCCGCAGGCCGGTACGAGACGCTGCTGCCGCCGACCGCGGTGGCGGACCTGCTGATCTACCAGCTGTGGTCGGCCTCGGGCCGGGACGCGGCCGAGGGCCGGACGGTGTTCTCCACGCCGGGCGGCGGCACCCGCGTCGGCGAGAAGCTGAGCGAGCTGCCGCTGACCCTGCGCAGCGACCCGAACGAGCCGGGCCTGGAGTGCTCGCCGTTCGTGGTCGCCCACTCCTCCGGCGGCGACCAGTCCGTGTTCGACAACGGGCTGCCGGCGCGTCCCACCGAGTGGATCGGCGAGGGCGTGCTCAAGCACCTGACGACCACCCGGCACAGCGCGGGCCTGACCGGGCTGCCGGTCGCCCCGGCACTGGGCAACCTGATCCTGGACGGCGGTCAGGACCGTTCCCTGGAGGAGATGGTCGCGGCTACCGAGCGCGGGCTGCTGCTGACCTGCCTCTGGTACATCCGCGAGGTCGACCCGGCGACCCTGCTGCTCACCGGCCTGACCCGGGACGGCGTCTACCTCGTGGAGAACGGCGAGGTGACCGGGCAGGTGAACAACTTCCGGTTCAACGAGTCGCCGGTGGGCCTGCTCGGCCGGGCCACCGAGGCCGGGCGCACGGAGAAGACGCTGCCGCGTGAGTGGAGCGACTACTTCACCCGGGCCGCGATGCCCGCACTGCGGATCCCCGATTTCAACATGAGCTCTGTCAGTCAGGGCGTATAACCTCGTAGTCGGCTGTCACCCGACTGCCCCAGGATCACCGAGGAGACACGAGAACCGTGACGGACATCGTCGACGAGCTGAAGTGGCGTGGGCTGTTCGCCCTGTCCACTGACGAGGACGCTTTGCGCAAGGCTCTCGCGGACGGTCCCGTCACGTTCTATTGCGGTTTCGACCCGACGGCGCCGTCGCTGCACGTGGGGCATCTGGTACAGGTGCTCACCGTGCGCCGGCTCCAGCAGGCCGGGCACCGGCCGCTGGCGCTGGTCGGCGGCGCGACGGGCCTGATCGGTGACCCGCGCCCCACCGCCGAGCGCACGCTGAACGACCCGGAGACGGTGGCCGGCTGGGTGGACAGGCTGCGCGGCCAGATCGAGCCGTTCCTGTCCTTCGAGGGCGAGAACGCGGCCGTGATGGTGAACAACCTCGACTGGACCGCGAACCTCTCCGCGATCGAGTTTCTGCGGGACATCGGCAAGCACTTCCGCGTCAACAAGATGCTGACGAAGGACTCCGTGGCCCGCCGCCTGGAGTCCGACCAGGGCATCAGCTACACCGAGTTCAGCTACCAGATCCTCCAGGGCATGGACTTCCTGCAGCTGTACCGACGGTACGGCTGCACGCTCCAGCAGGGCGGCAGCGACCAGTGGGGCAACCTCACGGCCGGTCTCGACCTGATCCACAAGCTGGAGCCGGACGCCGAGGCGCACGCCCTGGCCACCCCGCTGATGACCAAGGCGGACGGCACCAAGTTCGGCAAGACCGAGGGCGGCGCCGTCTGGCTCGACCCGGAGATGACGACGCCGTACGCGTTCTACCAGTTCTGGCTGAACGTGGACGACCGCGACATCTCGAAGTACATGCGGATCCTGTCCTTCAAGTCCCGCGAGGAGCTGGAGGAGCTGGAGAAGCAGACGGAGGAGCGTCCCCAGGCCCGTGCCGCGCAGCGCGCGCTCGCCGAGGAGCTGACGACGCTGGTGCACGGCGCCGACCAGACGGCCGCCGTGATCGCCGCGTCCAAGGCCCTGTTCGGCCAGGGCGAGCTGACGGAGCTGGACGACCGGACGCTGGCGGCCGCGCTGTCCGAGGTGCCGCACATCCAGGTGGCCGAGCTGGGCCCGGTGGTCGACCTGTTCGCCGAGGTCGGGCTGGTGGCCAGCAAGTCCGCTGCGCGGCGGACGGTCAAGGAGGGCGGTGCCTACGTGAACAACGTGAAGGTCACCGCGGAGGACGCCGTCCCGGCCAAGGAAGAGCTGCTGCACGGGCGGTGGCTGGTGCTGCGGCGGGGGAAGAAGAATCTGGCTGCCGTGGAGTTTGCCGACGTGTAGCGCCCTGGGGGCGTGGGTCTGCTGCGGGCTTGCGGTTCGTCGTGGCCTGTCGCGCAGTGCCCCGCGCCCCTTCGGGGGCGCGCTGTGGCTCAGGCCTGTTGTTTCCTCTTGCCCAGCGTTGCCATGTACAGCATGTCCACGGCGAAGACGATGATGATCGCGGCGACGAGCTGGAAGGCGTGCCTGGTCCAGTCGATGCCCCGGGTCTCCGCCACACCGAGGGCGCCGGCGATCGCGTTGCCGGCGATGGCGCCGAGGATGCCGCCGATGGTGGTCAGCCAGAGGGGGCTGTGCTGCTTGCCCGGGATGATCGCCTTCGCGATGAGACCGAGCACGAATCCCACGATGATCGCCCACAACCAGCCCATGGCTGCCTCCTCGAACGGCTCGACGTGAGCATTACGGTCAGTCTGGGTCCGTCCGCCGTACGGCGCATGTCGGGCATGCCCGCACGCGGCGCGGCCGAGGGCGTCGGCGCGGGCAGGGCGCGACCCGGTCTCGTGGCCGCCGCGGGCGCGGCGTAACGTGGAGTTGTCCTGGTCCGGTTCCCCGCCGGGCACGGACGAAGGAGCGGGCCGGGGAGAGTCCGATGCGGGCGGATGGTGGATGTGATGCGGAAACAGCACGGGGGCAGTGGCCAGGTGTTCCGGATCACCGGTGCCCGGACCGGGCTGGCCGAGGACGTACGGGGCCGGCAGCGGCGGTACGTCATCTCGATGACGATCCGCACCGCCTCGGTGATCCTCGCCGCGACGCTGTGGAACGTGGAACGGTACGTCGCCGTCGTGGCGCTCGTGCTCGGTGCGCTCCTCCCCTATGTCGCCGTTGTGATCGCGAACGCGGGCCGCGAGCGACCGCCGTCTCTTCCGTCGACGTTCGTCAGCGCACCGACGCGGCCGATGATCGCGGCGCCGCGTGCGGAGGAGCAGACGGCGCGAACGGAGTCCGAGCGGCCCGAAGGGGCGTGACCACGGCGGACGTGGCGGAAGCGACCGGGTGCTCCGTGTCAAGCTCAGGAAAAGCTCAGATCAATCGTGCAGTTCCAGTGCCGGGCGGTGGGTGACCCGTGACATACTGCGTACGCGCTCCGCATCCCCCGTCGGAGCGACAGACCGACGCCGGGCAGCTCCCCCCGTGGCTGCTCGGCGTCGCCTTGTTTGCACCCGCTTTGTGACTCGAATCCGTGCGAGACGAACCTGTGAGTGAGACGCCGATCTGTTCCGCCAAGGGCTGCCGTGCCGACGCCGTGTGGGTGCTGGCGTGGAACAACCCGAAGATTCATACGCCGGAGCGGCGGAAGACGTGGCTCGCCTGCGAGGAACACCGCGAGCATCTCTCGCAGTTCCTCGGGGTTCGGGGGTTCCTGAAGGACGTGGTGAAGTTCGAGGACTGGGAAGCTCCCGAAGGGGCCTGAAGCTCCCGAAGAGTCCCGGCTAGCCTCCGATCGCCGACATCGGTCGGTCCGGCTGGACGAACGACGGGTCGTCCAGGCCCGCGCCCGCCTTCTTGCCCCACATCGCCAGGCGCCAGATGCGGGCGATCTCCTCGTCGGGGGCGTCGGAGCGCAGGGCCGCGCGGAGGTCGGTCTCCTCCGTGGCGAACAGGCAGGTCCGTATCTGGCCGTCGGCGGTGAGCCGGGTCCGGTCGCAGGCCGCGCAGAACGGACGGGTGACCGAAGCGATCACGCCGACCCGCTGCGGGCCGCCGTTCACCAGCCAGCGCTCCGCCGGTGCCGAGCCACGCTCGTCCGTGCCCTCGGGGGTGAGGTCGAAGCGGGTGCGCAGGGAGGCCAGGATGTCGCCGGCGGTGACCATGCCCTCGCGCTTCCAGCCGTGCTGGGCGTCCAGGGGCATCTGCTCGATGAAACGCAGCTCGTACTTGTGCTCGAGCGCCCAGGCCAGCAGGTCCGGGGCCTCGTCGGCGTTCAGGCCCGGCATCAGGACGGTGTTGACCTTGACCGGGGTGAGGCCGGCCTCGCGGGCGGCGAAAAGGCCCTCGATGACGTCCTTGTGGCGGTCGCGGCGGGTGAGGGCCTTGAAGACGTCCGGACGGAGGGTGTCCAGGGAGACATTGACCCGGTCCAGGCCCGCGGCCTTCAGGGCGGAGGCGGTGCGCTTGAGGCCGATGCCGTTCGTCGTGAGCGACATCTGCGGGCGGGGGGCCAGCGCGGCGACGCGCTCGACGATGCCGACCAGGCCGGGGCGCAACAGGGGCTCGCCACCGGTGAAGCGGACCTCCTCTATGCCGAGCAGGCGGACCGCGATGTCGATGAGGCGGACGATCTCGTCGTCCGTCAGCAGATCGGGCTTGGCCAGCCACTGCAGGCCTTCCTCGGGCATGCAGTAGGTGCAACGCAGATTGCACCGGTCGGTCAGCGAGACCCTCAGGTCGGTGGCCACTCGGCCGTAGGTGTCGATGAGCACGTGGGCCCCCTCCCTCGATTCGCAGCACACTTGTTCCGTCACCAGCGAGCCTACGTGACACCGCTGACAACGACAGCGGCCTGATCCCACGAGGTGGGACGCGGCCGCGTCGTAGGACCGTACAGTCCTGGACGACGCGGCCGTCCGTAGGAAGCTCAGTGTGCTCCCGTCCCGGTCAGCGACCGCACCTCCAGCTCCGCGTACTTGCCGGCGTCCGGGACCTCCTTCGACAGCAGGGTGCCCAGGGCGCCCAGCAGGAAGCCGACGGGGATCGAGATGATGCCCGGGTTCTCCAGCGGGAACCAGTGGAAGTCGACGTCGGGGAACATCGAGGTCGGCTTGCCGGACACCACCGGCGAGAACAGCACCAGGCCGACCGCGGTGACCAGGCCGCCGTAGATCGACCACAGGGCGCCCGAGGTGGTGAACCGCTTCCAGAACAGGCTGTAGAGGATGGTCGGCAGGTTGGCGGAGGCGGCGACCGCGAAGGCCAGGGCGACCAGGCCCGCGACGTTCAGGTCGCGGGCGAGGGCGCCGAGGACGATCGAGACCGCGCCGATGCCGACGGTGGCGTAGCGGGCCGCGTTGATCTCCTGCTTCTCGGTGGCCTGCCCCTTCTTGATGACGTTGGCGTAGATGTCGTGGGCGAAGGAGGAGGACGAGGCCAGGGTCAGACCCGCGACGACCGCGAGGATCGTGGCGAACGCGACCGCCGAGATGGTGGCCAGCAGGATCGCGCCCCAGTTGGAGTCGACGCCGCCGAGGTGGAGGGCGAGCAGGGGTGCCGCGGTGTTGCCCGCCTTGTTGGACGCGATGATCTCGTCGGGTTTGATCAGTGCGGCCGCACCGAAGCCGAGGGCGAGTGTCATCAGGTAGAAGGCGCCGATCAGGCCGATCGCCCAGATCACGGACTTGCGGGCGGCCTTGGCCGTCGGGACCGTGTAGAAGCGGATCAGGATGTGCGGCAGGCCCGCGGTGCCGAGGACCAGGGCGATGCCGAGCGAGATGAAGTCCAGCTTGGTGGTGCCGGTGGCGCCGTACTTCAGGCCGGGCTCGAGGAAGGCGGAGCCCTTGCCGCTGTTGTCGGCGGCCTTGCCGAGCAGGTCCGAGATGTTGAAGTGGAACTTCATCAGTACCAGGAAGGTCAGCAGCAGGGCGCCCACGATCAGGAGCACCGCCTTGACCATCTGGACCCAGGTGGTGCCCTTCATGCCGCCGATGGTGACGTACACGATCATCAGGACGCCGACCAGGGCGACGATGCCGATCTTGCCGCCGTCGCTGGTGATGCCCAGGAGCAGGGAGACCAGGACGCCCGCGCCGGCCATCTGGGCGAGCAGGTAGAAGATCGAGACGACGATCGTGGAGGTGCCGGCGGCCGTGCGGACGGGCCGCTGCCGCATCCGGTAGGCCAGCACGTCGCCCATCGTGTAGCGGCCGGAGTTGCGCAGCGGCTCGGCGACCAGGAGCAGGGCGACGAGCCAGGCGACGAGGAAGCCGATGGAGTAGAGGAAGCCGTCGTAGCCGAAGAGGGCGATGGCGCCGGCGATACCGAGGAAGGACGCGGCGGACATGTAGTCGCCGGAGACGGCGAGGCCGTTCTGGAATCCGGTGAACTGGCGGCCGCCTGCGTAGAAGTCGGCCGCGTCCTTGGTCTGCCGGCCCGCCCAGACGGTGATGACGAGGGTTGCGGCGACGAACACCGCGAACAGGGTGATGATCAGCGTGCGGTGCTCGCTCGCCTCGCCGGCGGCCAGCAGGGTGTGCTGTGCGGGGCTCATGCTCCGCCCTCCATCCGGGACTTGATGGCCTCGGCCTTGGGGTCGAGCTTGGCGGCGGCGTGCCGCGCGTACCACCAGGCGATGAGGAACGTGGTGAGGAACTGGGCGAGGCCCAGAACGAGGGCCACGTTGATGTTGCCGGCGACCTTGGTGCCCATGAAGTCGCCCGCGTAGTTGGAGAGCAGGACGTACAGCAGGTACCAGGCGATGAAGGCGATCGTCAGGGGGAAGGCGAAGGAGCGGTGGGCGCGGCGCAGTTCACCGAACTCCGCGCTCTGCTGCACCTCGGTGAACTCCTCGGTGGAGGGAAGGTGGACTTGGGGTTTCGCGGGCGGCGGTGTCTCGGTAGCCACGGAGTCTCCTCGCGTCACGGACATGCGCTTACTGACTTCACAGGGACGAGATCACATTACAGGGAGTCACCGACTGACTCCTGCAGGTGATTCCGGGTGAGGGCCGCGATCCTGATGGGCCCTCCGTCCACGGTCACGGCGCCACGTGCGGGGCGGTTCAAGTCCGCCTGGCCCTTTCGGAGATCAGTCCCGGGAGATAGCTTCGCCCTGCACCACCCGTCATGTACCTGCCCGAGCAGCCACCTGTGTCTCGGGCGGTTTCGTATCCGGATGATGTGGAGATCCCATGGCTCATCTGCGCTCCAGACGGCGGCTCGCGCTCGCCGTGCCGGTCGTGCTGTCGCTGACCGCCTCGCTCGGCTTCCTGCCGGCGGCGGCCTCGGCGGCGACCCCGGCGGCCACGGCGGCGCGGGCGGCGGACGGCCCCAGCCTCGCGTACGTGGTCAACACCAGGACGGACCACCACACGATCGAGTCGGTGCAGCGGGCGATCACACGCAACGGCGGTACCGTCGTGGCGAGTTACGACCGTATCGGTGTGATCGTCGTCCACTCCGCGAACCCCGACTTCGGCCCGCAGATGCGTGCCGTCCGCGGTGTGCAGTCGGCGGGTGCCACGCGTACCGCTCCGTTGACGCCGGCGGGCACGACGGACGAGGGCGCGGTGCAGGTCCTGTCGAAGGCGGAGGTCGCGAAGATCTCCAAGAGCGCCGCAGCGGGCGAGGAGCCCCTGGAGGCGGACCAGTGGGACCTGCGGGCGATCGGCGCCGACAAGGCCGCGACGATCAACCCGGGCAGCAGGAACGTGACGGTCGGTGTGATCGACACCGGCGTCGACGACACGCACCCGGACATCGCCCCGAACTTCTCCGCGTCCCAGTCGGCGAACTGTGTGAGCGGCAAGGCGGACACGACCTACGGTGCCTGGCGGCCGGTGGACGCCGACCACTACCACGGCACGCATGTGGCGGGCGAGATAGCCGCGGCCCGCAACGGCACGGGCGTGGCGGGTGTGGCGCCGGGCGTGAAGGTCGCGAGCATCACCGTGGCCCAGCCGGACGCGAACTCGCTGTTCTTCCCCGAAAGCGTGGTCTGCGCCTTCGTGTTCGCCGCGGACAACGGCATCGAGATCACCAACAACAGCTACTACGTTGACCCGTGGCTGTACAACTGCATGGACGACCCCGATCAACGTGCCATCGTTGACGCGGTCAACAGGGCCCAGCTGTACGCACAGCGCAAGGGCACGCTCAATGTGGCCTCCGCCGGCAACTCCAACGACGACCTCGACGCGGACGCGATCGTGGACGACTCCAGCCCCGACGACTCCACCCCCGCGCCCCGGACGGTCGACCCGCACGAGTGCTTCGACGTGCCGACCCAGCTGCCCGGTGTGGTCACCGTGAGCGCGGTGGGCGTCAAGGGCACCAAGTCGTACTACTCCAGCTACGGCCAGGGCGTCGTCGACGTGGCGGGGCCGGGCGGCGACAAGTACCAGATCCCGGACACGCCGTCGAAGAACGGCCGCATCCTGTCCACGCTGCCGAACAACCAGTACGGCTTCCTCCAGGGCACGTCGATGGCGTCCCCGCACGTGGCCGCCGTGGCCGCACTGCTGAAGTCGGCCCACCCGCACGCCACCCCCGCCCAGCTGCAGGCCCTCCTGAAGGCCCAGGCGGACAACCCGGGCTGCCCGGCCGAGCCCTACGACGGGGACGGCGACGGGGTCGTGGACGCGACCTGCGCCGGCGGCAAGCGCGTCAACGGCTTCTACGGCTTCGGGATCGTCGACGCGCTGCGCGCGGTCCGGTAGACGCCCTCGGCACGGCTTCCCGCACGACACGCTCGTATCGCGAACGAACTGGAGAGACAGACACATGACAGCGCCCCAGCCGCGCTACCGCCGCGCCATGGCGATCCCCGTCGGGATGGCCATGGCCACGGCCCTCGCGTTCCTTCCCAACGTCACGGCGTCCGCGGCCGACGCCACGAGCACCACGAGCACCGCGGCCACCGACGGCCCCTCGCTCAGCTACGTCGTCAACGTCCGCCCCGGGTACGGCGTTTCGGACCACGTACAGAAGGCCGTCGCCCAGGCCGGCGGCTCGGTGGTGATCGCGTACGACCGGATCGGCGTGATCGTCGTCCACTCCTCGAACCCGGACTTCGCCAAGGAGATCCGCAAGGTGCGCGGGGTCGACTCGGCCGGCGCCACGCGCAACGCTCCGCTGCCCGCCCAGTCCACCACCGACGTCGGCACGCCGAAGGTGCTGAGCGCCGAGGAGGTCTCCGACGCGAAGGCGACCGACGGGCAGGACCCGCTGGAGCCGCTCCAGTGGGACCTGCCGGCCATCAAGGCGGACAAGGCGCACGAGAAGACCCTGGGCAGCCCGGACGTGACGGTCGCCGTCATCGACACGGGCGTCGACGACACCCACCCGGACATCGCACCCAACTTCGACCGTGACGCCTCCGCCAACTGTGTGTCGGGCAAGCCGGACACGACCGACGGAGCCTGGCGGCCGAGTGCGTCGGAGAGCCCGCACGGAACGCACGTGGCGGGCGAGATCGCGGCCGCGAAGAATGGCGTGGGCGTCACGGGTGTGGCGCCGGGCGTCAGGGTGGCGGGCATCAAGGTCGCCAACCCGAACGGGTACTTCTACACGGAGTCCGTGGTCTGCGGTTTCATGTGGGCGGCCGAGCACCACGTCGACGTGACCAACAACAGCTATTACACCGACCCCTGGTACTTCAACTGCACCACCGACCCGGACCAGAAGGCGCTCGTCGACGCCATCACCCGGGCCTCTCGGTACGCGGAGAAGAAGGGCACGGTGAACGTCGCGGCGGCGGGCAACGAGAGTTACGACCTCGCGTCCGACTCGATCACCGACCCGGTCTCCCCGAACGACGCCACCCCGTCGGACCGGGTGATCGACCCGCACGAGTGCTACGACATACCGACCCAGCTGCCGGGTGTGGTGACCGTGGCGGCGACCGGGGCGAAGGGCCTGAAGTCGTCCTTCTCCAACTACGGCCTCGGCGTGATCGACATCGCCGCCCCCGGCGGCGACTCGACGGCCTACCAGAAGCCGGAGCCCCCGGCGACCAGCGGTCTCATCCTGGGCCCGCTGCCGGGCGGCAAGTGGGGCTACATGGCCGGTACGTCGATGGCGACGCCGCATGTCGCCGGCGTCGCCGCATTGATCAAGTCAACCCACCCGCACGCCCCCGCCGCCCTGGTGAAGGCCCTGCTGTACGCCGAGGCCAACGCCACGCCGTGCACGGATCCGTACGACATCAACGGTGACGGCAAGGTCGACGCGGTGTGCGAGGGCTCGAAGAACTACAACGGTTTCTACGGCTGGGGCACGGCGGACGCGCTGGCCGCGGTGACCAAGTAGACGGGTAGGGGTTTCCGAGTAGACGGGTAGAGAGACTCCCGTCCATATATTGATTTAGTCAATACTGCATAGTGCAGTCATGACTGACATCAAGTTCGCATGGTCGGCCCTGGGTGGCGATCCCGCCCTGGCCGAACGAGCCACCACCGTGATGCGGGAGGGCGCGCTTGCGGCGCGCCTTCCCGTACGGCAGCTGGCGCGCGGGTGCGTCGGCGCGTGTGCGCTGGCCGCGGCCGAGCTGGCGGCGCGGCGGGCCGGGCGTGCCGAGGTGCCGGCCGTCGTGGTGGACGACGGTGCGGTCGCCGCCGCCTTCCACAGTGAACGGGTGCTGCAGATCGACGGGCGCACACCGGTCGGCTTCGCACCGCTGTCGCGATTCTGGCGGACGGCCGACGGCTGGCTGCGCACCCACGCCAACTACCCGCACCACCGGGCCCGGTTGCTCGGCGCGCTGTCCCTGCCGGCGGACGCCTCGGTGGAGGAGGTGGCCGGTCGACTCGCCGAGCGCTCCGCCCTGGAGGCGGAGGAGACGGTGTACGGCGCCGGAGGCCTCGCCGTGGCCTTGCGCACCCCGAAGGAGTGGTCGGCGCACGAGCAGGCCGCCGAGGTGGCCGCCCGGCCCCTGGTTGAGCGTGAGCGACTGGACACGGCACGCGCGCGCGTGCTCCCGCCGCTCGATCCGGCCGCCGCTCCCCTGTCGCCGGCCGCCGGGCTCCGCGTGCTCGACCTGACCCGGGTGCTGGCCGGTCCGGTCGCCACCCGGACGCTGGCCCTGCTCGGCGCGGACGTCCTGCGCGTGGACGCACCGCAGCTGCCCGAACTCGCCGACCAGCATGCCGACACGGGCTTCGGGAAGCGGTCGGCGACCCTCGACCTCGCCGCCGACCGGGACACCTTCGAGGAACTGCTGGCCGCGGCGGACGTCGTGGTCACCGGCTACCGGCCCGGCGCCCTGGACCGGTTCGGGCTCTCCCCGCAGGCGCTGGCCGAGCGGCGCCCCGGCCTCGTCGTGGCGCAGGTGTCGGCGTGGGGCGCGTACGGGCCCTGGGACGGGCGGCGCGGCTTCGACAGCCTCGTGCAGGTCGCCACCGGCATCGCGGTGACCGAGGGCTCGGTGGCAGAGCCGGGCGCGCTGCCCGCCCAGGCGCTGGACCACGGCACGGGGTATCTGCTGGCGGCGGCCGTGCTGCGGGCGCTGACCGAGCAGTCGTACGACGGACACGGCCGGCTCGTCCGGCTGGCCCTCGCCCGGACCGCGCACTGGCTGACCGACGGAATCCGGCCCAACCCGGCCACGGGCGGCGCCCCGTACGAGGGTCCGGACGCCTGGCTGGCCGAGACGGGCAGCGCCCTCGGCCGGCTGCGGTACGCCCGGCCGCCGGTCTCGTTCGCGGGCGGCCCCGCCGACTGGGCACGGCCCCCGGTCCCGTGCGGTTCGGATCCGTCCTCCTGGAGGTGAGCACACAGGCGGCCGGAAACGTACGTATGGGTGGAATGCCGTAACACCAGCTGTTTTCCTTGAGTTGCCCGGTTCTGCGACGGCTGGTGAGGATCACGGGGTGGCCTGCACACGACCCACCGACGAGGTTGCCGACGGCCACGACCCGGCCCCGCGGTCCGGCACCGGACGGGCCGTCGCCGTTCTCGTCCTGGTGGCCCTGGCCGCCCTGATCCCGCTGTTCGGACCGTCCGCCGCCCTGCACGGCACCGGAGAGGCCGCCGCGCCCGGCGCGGGCGGCATCGCACTGCTGCGCGGGGTGCTGTTCGCCGCCCTGTGCGTCCCGCTGGGCGAGCTGTTCGTGCTCCGGCTCGCCCGGCGCCTGCCCGGAGCCCCGCCCGAACGGCCGCGCAGCTGGGCGCCGTCGGCCACCTGCGCGGGCCTCGCGGCCGCGCTGGGCCTAGCCTCGGTGGTCTCCACCGGCAACCTGGTCCCGCACAGCCTCGGCCAGATCGATGTCGGCGGCCTGTACGACTCCCGCGACGGCAGGCTGGCACTGCTGGAGGTCAACGCCTTCCTGCTGGCGGCGCTGTGCGCGATCGCGCGCCGCCCGGCGGCCCAGGTGTGGCCGCCGGTCGCGGTGGTGGTCGCGGAGGCGCTGCGTGCACACCCCACGACCGAGCACGGCCCGTCGGCCGGCTCGGTTCTGACGCTGGTGCACCTGACCTGTGCGGCCCTGTGGGCAGGCGGGCTGCTGCACGCGCTGCGGACCCTCAGGCTGTGGCGCGGGGACCCGGCCGGGGCCGCGCTGCTGGGGCTCTACGCGCGCGTGGCCGCTGTTCTGCTCGCGGCTCTCACCGCGACCGGGGTGTGGAGTTCGCTGCGGCGCATGCCGGCGGCCACGGTCCTGGACCAGCTGACGACGACGGCGTACGGACGCACCCTGCTGGCCAAGGTGCTCCTGGTCTCCGTCGTCGCCGTGCTCGCCCTGTGGGCGCGGATCCGGCTGAGCCGGGCGGCCGACCCGCTGACCGCGTACGCCCCCGCGCGGGCCGAGGTGATCGCCCTGGGCGCGGTGGTCGCGGTCTCGGGTCTGCTCACGGCGCTGCCGCTGCCGATCCGCTGGTCGTAGGGCCGGTCACTGGTCGTTGGTGACGAGCACCTTGAGGGCGGTGCGCTCGTCCATCGCCTTGTAGCCGTCCGGCACGCTCTCGATGCCGACGCTCATGTCGAAGACCGGCGAGGGGTCGATCGTGCCGTCCAGGACGTCGGGCAGCAGGTCGGGGATGTAGGCACGGACCGGCGCGACACCGCCGCGCAGGGCGATGTTCCGGTCGAACATGACGCCGAGGTCCAGGCCGGTGCCGCTGCCGTGGGGCACGCCGACGAAGCCGATCGCGCCGCCGTCGCGGGTGATGTTCACTGCCGTCCGCATGGACTGCTCGGTACCGACCGCCTCGACGACGGCGTGCGCGCCCTGGCCGCGGGTGAGGGCGCGGACGGCCTCGACGGCCGCCTCCCCGCGCTCGGCGACGACGTCGGTGGCGCCGAAGCGGCGCGCGATGTCGGTGCGGACCTCGTGGCGGCCCAGCGCGATGATCCGCTCGGCGCCCAGCCGCTTGGCGGCCAGCACAGCGCACAGGCCCACCGCGCCGTCGCCGACCACGGCGACCGTGGCGCCCGGGCGGGCGCCCGCACCGAGGGCGGCGTGGTGGCCGGTGCCGAGCACGTCGGAGAGGGTCAGCAGGGCGGACAGCAGATGGTCGTCGGAGGCCGCCTCCTTGGGCAGCTGGACGAGGGTGCCGTCGGCGAACGGCACGCGCACGGCCTCGCCCTGGCCGCCGTCGTAGCCGACGGAGCCCCAGAAGCCGCCGTGCTCGCAGGACGTCGTCAGGCCCTCGCGGCAGTAGTCGCAGACGCCGTCGGACCACATGAAGGGGGCGACCACCAGGTCACCGCGCCGGACGGCCGACACCTCGGAGCCGGTCTCCTCGACCACGCCGAGGAACTCGTGCCCGATGCGCTGCCCGGGCTGCCGGGCCGCCTCGCCCCGGTACGCCCACAGGTCGCTGCCGCAGATGCAGGCGCGC
Organism: Streptomyces sp. NPDC005728; assembly: GCF_040630895.1. Taxonomy (NCBI): domain Bacteria; kingdom Bacillati; phylum Actinomycetota; class Actinomycetes; order Kitasatosporales; family Streptomycetaceae; genus Streptomyces; species Streptomyces sp. NPDC005728. The sequence continues at coordinate 45,683 of NZ_JBEXYL010000047.1, read as the reverse complement.
AGGACCCGTACGACGGCGTCGGTGGGCAGCTGCACCACGGGCTCGGGGACGTTCTCCACGCGCATGTCGTACGGGGCGTGGATGGTGGTGGCGCGCATGGCGAGGATCCTTCTCGTGCGGGGTGTCGTGCGGTGTGCTCAGGGGGTGGTCGAGCGCACTTCACGGTACGCCGTCGCCACTGCGGGACGCTCGGCGAGGGTGCCTCGGACCAGCGGGTACGGCGCGGCGGCCGCGCTACACCCCGGCCGCGCCGAGCAAGCTCCCCACCCCGTACGTCACCCCCATCGCGAGCGCCCCGCCCACCACGTTCCGCAGCATCGCGCGCCTCGGGTCGGCCGCGCCCAGCCGGGCGCTGCTCCAGCCGGTCAGGACGAGCGCGGCCAGCACGGACACCACGGTGACCGGGAGCCGCCACCCGGCCGGCGGCAGGACGATGGCCAGCAAGGGGAGCAGCGCGCCCACCGTGAAGGACAGGAGACTCGCCCAGGCCGCGTGCCAGGGGTTGGCCAGCTCGTCCGGGTTGATGCCCAGCTCCACGCGCGCGTGCGCCTTCAGCGCGTCCCGCGCGGTGAGCTGTTCCGCGGCCTCCCGGGCCACGTCCGCGGACAGGCCGCGCGTGCGCAGCAGTTCGGCCAGTTCCTCCAGTTCGGCCTCCGGCTGCTCCTTCAGTTCCCGTTTCTCCACGGCCAGCGCGGCCACCTCGGAGTCACGCTGGGTGGAGACCGAGACGTACTCGCCCGCCGCCATGGACATCGACCCGGCGAGCAGACCGGCGAGTCCTGCGGTGAGCAGGGCGGCCCGGTCCTGGGTCGCGCCCGCCACGCCGACGACGAGGCCCGCGGTGGAGACGATGCCGTCGTTCGCGCCCAGCACGGCCGCGCGCAGCCAGTTCAGCCGGGAGCCGAGCGCGCCGCCGTGCGCCTCGTCGTGGGTTGCTTCCTCCGTCACACGACGGAGGATCGCACCCCGGGAGTGACCGGGCGCGCACCGACGCCCCGCACCTCACCGCACCCGCACCCGCACCCGCACCCGCACCCGCACCCGCACCCGCACCGAAATCCCCGCCTCACCACACCCGCACCCTCGCCCCCCGCGCGAACACCGGGCTCGTCGCATCCGCCGGCGGCTCCTCCAGGGGCTCGGCGATCTCCTCCACCGTCGGGCCCACCTTCGCCGCGATGGGGTCCAGGAGGTCCAGGTCGAAGCCGTAGACGCGGGCCGCGTTGCCACCGAGCACGGCCGCCAGCTCCGCGCGCGGGACGCCCGGAAAGGCGAACCGCAGGCCTTCGCGGGTGTACGGGTAGGTGCCCTCGTCGTGCGGGTAGTCGCTGCCCCACATGATCTTGTCGATGCCGATGCGGTCGCGCAGCGGGACCTCGTGCGGGCGCATGAAGCTCGCGCCGACGTAGCAGTGGTCGCGCCAGACCCGGGACGGCGCCTCGCCCATGCTCTGGGCCAGGCCGGCCCCGAACTTGGCCTCGGCGGTGTCGGCCTTCGAGGCGGCCGCGACCAGACGGCCGTGGTAGTAGTCCAGCATGTCGAGGACCCCGGGGATCCAGCCGGAGCCCTGCTCGGTGAGGACCAGCTGCAGTCCGGGGTGGCGGCGGAAGACACCGCCGAAGACCAGGTGCCACAGCGCTCGGTGGGAGAACCAGGTCGTCTCGACCATGAAGACCGCGCGGGCGGCCGGTTCGTCGCCGAGCGGCGGGGAGGCGGAGCCCGCGTGGTGGTTGACGGGGACGCCGAGTTCCGCGCAGACGGCCCAGACCGGGTCGTACGCGCGCGAGTACAGCTCGGGCAGGCCGGAGCCCGGCGGGGTGCCGGGCAGCATCAGGCCGCCCCTGAGGCCCGCCGAGGCGGCCCGGCGGATCTCCCTGACCGCCTCCTCGACGTCGCCCAGGAGGATCTGGAAGACACCGGCCCTGCGGCCGGGCGCGGCCGCGCAGAAGTCCGCCAGCCAGCGGTTGTGGGCGCGCAGGCCGGCCCAGCGCCGATCGAGGTCCTCGCCGGTCGGGGCCGGGGCCATCAGGGAGCCGGACGGGAAGAACGGCGGGATGGTGTTCGGGAAGATCACCTCCGCGACGATCCCGTCCGCCTCCAGCTCCGCGAGGCGCCGCTCGGAGTTCCAGTTCCGGTCGGCCGAGTCGGCGAGCAGGTCCTCGTGGGGGTTGACGTAGGTGGCCGCCCAGACGTCGAACTCGTCGTGGTAGCGCTTCTCCAGGTACGGCTTGTAGTCGAGGAGATCGGCTCCCGCATGGCAGTCGGCGGAGATCACCGTGTACCGGTCGCTCACTGCGTCACCCCCAGCGTCGGGAAGTCGTGGTCGGTCAGCCAGTGCCGGCCCACCTCGCGCGAGCGCGCCCAGGAGGCCTCCACGGCCGTCTGGTCGGCCGGCTGGCCGAGGTCGGCCGGTGTGGGGCCGATGCGTTCGGCCAGGGGCGTCAGCCGGCGTACGTCGAAGCCGAAGGCCTCCGCCGCGGCCAGGCCCAGCATCCGGCGCGTCTCGCTCACCGGGATGTCGTGGAAGGTGCGCCGCAGCCACGCGCGCGTGTCGGGCCAGGTGCCCTCGGGATGCGGGAAGTCGCTGCCCCAGAGGATGTTGTCGACGCCGATCTCGTACCGCTGGGCCAGCTCGCGCCGCTTGGTGTTGGTGGCGCAGACGAAGACCTGCCGGTCGAGGTACTCGTGCGGAGGGCGCTTCAGCTCCTGGAACGGCGAGAGCTTCTTGCCGCCGTGCGCCCCGAGGTAGAGGCGGTCCATGAACCACAGCAGGTTGGGCAGCCACCAGCAGCCCGACTCCGCGACCCCGAACCGCAGTCCGGGATGGCGTTCGAAGACCCCGGACCAGAGCAGGAACCACAGCGGCCGGGCGGGCCACCAGGTCACCTCGCTGACGTAGATACCGAGGTGGTCGCCGTACTCCTCGCGCGGGGCGGCGCCGGAGTGGGTGAGCACCGGCATCCCGCACTCGGCGGCGGCCGCCCACACCGGGTCGTAACGGCGGTCGTGGTAAGGCTCCCGGCCGGCCCACATGGCGGGGATCATCAGGGCGCCGAGGCCGGACTCCTTGGCCCGGTACACCTCGGCGACCACCTTGCCGGTCTCACCGGTGACCGGCAGCAGGGCCACTCCGCAGTGCCGTTCGGGGTGCTCGGACACGAACTCCGCGAGCCAGCGGTTGTGCGCCTGGGCGCCCGCCATGCCGAGGTCCGGATCCTGGTCGCCGGAGAGGCCGAGGCCCACGCCGAAGGGTGCGGCCGTCCGGCTGTCCACGGCGTCGGCGTCCGGGAAGACCACCTCGGCGGCCACGCCGTCCCCGTCCAGCTCCTTCACGCGCTGTGCGCTGTCCCAGCCGCCGCGCAGGCCCTCCTCGTTGTCGTGGAACCACTTGGCCGCGAACGTCTCGTTGCGGATGCCGAGCCGGGTCATCTCCTCGCGGCGCCGGTCGCGGCCCGCGAGGAACGCGTCGAAGTCCCGGTGGAAACGGGACTCCAGGTAGGGCCGGTACTGCTCGGTGGGCAGCCCGGCGTGGCAGTCGGAGGAGATGATCAGGTACGGGTCCTGGCTGGTCACAACAGCCTCCCGGTCAATCGAGTACGAAGCTTTCGAGGTACGTCGGGTTCGCGCGGTCCAGCATCGAGCGCGCCCGGGCGCGGATCTGGCCGTCGCTGTGCTCGCTCGCCGGCAGCAGCCAGAAGCGGTCGGCGCGGATGCCGTCCACGACCAGCCCGGCGACCTCCTCGACGGGCGTGAAGCGGACCTCCCTGCCGGCGTCGCGCATCGCCGCCTCCCACTGGCCGAGGCTGCGGTACGGCGTCTTCCGGGGCCGCTGTTTGGCGTAGCGGGCGGGCCGGTTGCGGTGCGACTCCCACAGGCCGGTGCGCAGCATGTGCGGTCCGGGGAAGAGCACCGAGGCGCCCACGCGCGCGTGCTCCGCCTTCAGGTGGGCGTACAGGGACTCGGTCATGGTGACGACTGCCGCTTTGGTGACCGCGTACACGGAGGCGGTCGGCAGGGGCGCGATACCGCCGTCACCGGAGGACGTGTTGACGACATGACCGGGTTGACCGGACTTGATCATCCGTGGCAGGAACGCCTGGACACCGTGGAAGACGCCCCACACGTTGACGGCGAAGGCCCACTGCCAGTCGTTCGGTTCGTGCTCCCACATGCGCCCTTCGGCGCCCGAGCCGACCCCCGCGTTGTTGCACAGGACGTGCACGGCGCCGTAGGTCTCGTACGCCGACTCGGCCAGCTCCACGACCTGTTCGCGCACGGCGACGTCGACCACGCGCGCGTGCACGTCGGCGCCCTCCGCGCGCAGGTCCGCCGCGGCCTTGTCCAGCGCCGCCGCCTCGACGTCGGCGAGGACGACCTTCAGGCCCTCGGCCGCGAACCGTCGTGCCATCGCCAGCCCGATCCCGCTCGCCGCCCCGGTGACGACGGCAACCTGTCCTGCCCTCAGGTCCATCACACGCTCCCTTCGGGAGGCCCGTCATGGATCTGCAGCGGGTCGTCGTAGCGCTGGTGGACGTACGGCAGCAGGGCCTGTGCGTCGACCCGTTCGACGACCCGGCCGCTCTGGTCGCTGGTCTTCTCGCCGAGGGTGATCTCCCGCAGACGCAGCACGGGGAGGTCGGCGACGGGGTCGTACAGGGACTCGCGCAGCACGACGTCGCCGGTGACGCGCTCCAGCCTGCGCACCCTCTCGTGCCGTACGCAGTGCACCAGCACGGGGTCGGCGTCGAATCCCGAACCGTCCACCGCGGGAAGGAACTTGAAGTAGAAGTCGGTCTTGCGGGACGGTTCCGGGAGGGGCAGGTCGCCGCTCACCGCGCCGCGCACCTCCACGAAGGCGATGCCGTACCGGGCCAGCGACGCCCGTACGAGGAGGCCCTCGCGTTCGACGGTCACCTCGCCGAGCTTCTTGGGCTCTCCGAAGACCTCACGGCCGCCGGTGAGGGCGCGCTCGTGGGTCATCGGCATCACCAGCGGGTACCAGCCCTCGACGCCGCCGTGCGCTGCGGCGACCGCGAAGGAGCCCGCGCCGAGCGGGTACCCGGGCAGGTCGACCTTGCTGATGTTCACCCGGACGAGCGGGCTGCCCGTGGGTTTCAGGGGTGGTGGCAGCACCGCCGCGACCGCGTCCGGGTCGGTCTCCCAGACGGCCACCACTCCGGTGGACCAGATGTCGGGGAGCCGCGCGCTCGCGGTGCTTGTGGCGGCGATCTCCCGCTCGGTCCGTGCTCCGTACCGTACGCGTGCCATGCGCCCTACCGCCCTTCTCCTGACGGGCCGTCATCTGTAACACAGTTACAGCAGCCGGGGTGCGGGGTAAATATGCGTGCACCGACGGGAGTTGGGAGGATCATGCCGAAAGGGACGCTCAGCCGGGAGGAGGTCCTGGAGGCCGCCGCCGACCTGGTGCGGCAGCACGGCCCGGACGCGCTGACCATGCGGGGGCTCGCCGCCGAGCTGGGCACCGCCGTCACCTCGATCTACTGGCACGTCGGGGGCCGTGAGGCCCTGCTGGACGCCCTGGTGGAGCGGACCGTGGCCGGCCTGGGCGAGATCCGCCCCCTGGGGCGCACGCCCGAAGAGCGGGTCGTCTCCGTCGCGCGCGCCTTGCGCCGGCAGTTGCGCGACCGCCCGCACCTGGTGGCCCTGGTGCACGAGCGCGGCCTGACCGAGCGGATGTTCCTGCCCGCCCAGCAGGCCCTGGTGCGCGAGGCACACGCGGCGGGCCTGCGCGGCTCCCGGGCCGCCGAGTTCGTGCGGGCGGTGCAGTTCCAGGTCGTCGGTCATGTGCTGGTCGAGCGCAACCGCGAGCGCGCCCCGGTGCAGCGGCCCGACGAGGAGGAGCTGTGGGGCGCGGAGGCCGCCGGCGACGACCCCGCCCTGGCCCGCGCGCTGGCCCGCCCGGTGGACGCCGAGCGGCTGTTCGTCACCGCCGTGCGGGCGCTGGTGGGGGCGCTGCTCGCACCGCACGGAGCATGCCCGGCGCCGGAATCCCGCCGGTGACGGCGCCGAGGTGACGCCCGGCCGGCGCCCCGAACCGTCCTGCGGGTCCGCCGCATTGCGGGCACGCACGCGCGTGCGGCGATCGAGCAGGGGGCCGCATGCGAGGAGCGGGGCGGGCCCCTGAGGGACAGCGCTGTCAGTCACGGCCCGTATCCTCAGTGACCATGCTCGAAGACCGTGCGACCGCAGTGTCCTCCCCCACCCAGTGGCCGGCCGCGTATCCGAAGGGATACGCGGTCGTTGACGTGGAGACCACCGGCCTGGCCCGGGAAGACCGGATCATCTCCGCGGCCGTCTACCGGCTGGACGTGCGCGGCGAGGTCGAGGACCACTGGTACACCCTGGTCAACCCGGAGCGCGATCCGGGCCCCGTGTGGATACACGGTCTGACGAGCGAGGTGCTGGCAGGGGCGCCGCTGTTCGCCGACGTCGCCGAGGAGTTCGCCGCGCGGCTCGACGGCCGAGTGCTGGTCGCGCACAACGCGGTCTTCGACTGGCAGATGATCGCGCGCGAGTACGCGCGCGCACAGCGCGAGGCGCCGGTGCGTCAGCGGCTGTGCACCATCGCGCTGTCCAAGGAGCTGGCGCTGCCGCTGCCCAACTTCAAGCTGGAGTCGCTGGCGGCGCACTTCGGGGTCGTACAGCAGCGTGCGCACCACGCGCTGGACGACGCGCGCGTGCTCGCCGAGGCGTTCCGGCCCAGTCTGCGGGCCGCGGCGGCGGGCGGTGTACGGCTGCCGCTGCTGGAGTGCCGGCCGCTGACGGAGTGGTCGGACTCGCCCCGGATCGGTCGACAGGCGAGCGGGGGTTACGGCGGCTACCGGCAGTCCGGTTGGCGGCCGTCCCGGAAGCGGCCCGCCTGCCCCTATCCCAACCCGGGGCGGTACGAAGACGGCAAACACCTCAAACAGGGCATGCGGGTGGCGTTCTCCGGGGACACCTCCACCGAGCGGGAGATGCTGGAGGACCGGGCGACCGACGCCGGGCTGCACGTGGCGACGAGTCTGTCCCGGCTGACCAGCCTGCTGGTCACCAACGACCCCGACTCGGGCACCTCGAAGGTGGTCAAGGCGAAGCAGTTCGGCACGCCGGTCGTCGACGAGGCCGCGTTCGGCCAGTTGCTGCGGGATGTCGAGCCCGCCGACGAGTGACGCCGCAGGCAGATGACCGTACAAACGGGTGATTCCCCGCGACTCGCCCGGCGCCCGTCGACCCACGGCGAGGGCGACGGCTCACCCTGTGGCGCATGGCGAACTGCGAAGTCTGCGGAAATGACTACGGGATGACCTTCGAGGTCCACGCACAGGGTTCTGTACACGTGTTCGACTGCTTCTCCTGTGCGATCCACCGCATGGCCCCCATCTGCGAGCACTGCAAGGTCTCGATCATCGGCCAGGGCGTGGAGGCGGACGGCGACTTCTACTGCGGCGCGCACTGCGCCCGCGCCGAGGGAAAGGTGGGAATTGTCGACCGCGTGTGACGCGGTACCCGCCTGAAGGCACCCCACGGCCCGGAGGTAACGTCGTGGGGTGCACCGCTACCGCTTCCTGCTGACCCGCCAGTGGGTGATCCTCACCCTCTTCGCGATCGCGCTGATCCCGACGATGATCCGGCTCGGCTTCTGGCAGCAGCACCGGTACGAGGAGCGCACCGCCCGCAACGACCTGGTCTCCCGGGCGCTGCACGCCGATCCGGTCCCCGTGGAGCAGCTCACCTCCCCCGGGCACACCGTGACCCACACCGAGAAGTACCGCACGGTCACCGCGACCGGCACCTTCGACACCTCCCGGGAGGTCGTGGTCCGGCGCCGGACCAACTCCGACGACGAGGTCGGCTTCCATGTCCTGACCCCGCTCGTCCTGTCCGACGGCAAGGTGCTGCTGGTCAACCGCGGCTGGATCCCGGCCAACGGCGTGCAGACCGCGTTTCCCAAGATCCCCGCGCCGCCCGCCGGACGCACCACGATCACCGGGCGGCTGAAGGCGGACGAGACCACCGCGGCGAGCGGCATCAAGAACGTCAAGGGCCTGCCGGACCGGCAGATCATGCTGATCAACAGTGCGGAGGAGGCGCGGCGGCTCGGCGCGAAGGTGCTCGGCGGCTACGTCGAGCAGACGGCCCCCGAGCCCAAGGGCGGCTCCCCGGAGCAGATCTCCGACCCCGGCCGCGAGGACGCCCCGCTGAACTACGCCTACATGATCCAGTGGTGGCTGTTCGCCGCAGCCGTCCCGGTCGGCTGGTGGTCCCTGGTCCGGCGCGAGATCCGTGACCGCGAGGAGGCCGCGGCCGAGGAGCAGCCGGAGGAGACGGAACCGGCCGCCGTGTGACCCCGGGCAGGTCCCGGGCCGCCGTCACTCCCCCGGCGCACCACCTGGTTGGCCCCCAGGGCCGCCGGGAACCCGCATCCCGTGAACGCGCGCATCGAGGACTACGCCCTCATCGGCGACGAACAGACCGCGGCACTGGTCGGCAGGGACGGCTCGATCGACTGGCTGTGCCTGCCCCGCTTCGACTCCGGTGCCTGCTTCGCACGGCTCCTGGGCGACGAGGACAACGGCCACTGGAGGATCGCGCCGAAGGGGGCGGACACCTGTACGCGCCGCGCCTACCGGCCCGACACCCTCGTCCTCGACACCGAGTGGCAGAGCGCCGAGGGGACGGTACGCGTCACCGACCTGATGCCGCAGCGCGACCGCGCCCCCGACGTCGTACGCATCGTGGAGGGCGTCAGCGGGCGCGTCACCGTCCGCAGCACGCTCCGGCTGCGCTTCGACTACGGGTCCGTCATGCCGTGGATGCGGCGCTCCGACGGCCATCGGGTGGCCGTCGCCGGACCGGACTCGGTGTGGCTGCGCACCGAGCCCCATGTGCACATCTGGGGCGAGGACTTCGGCACCCACGCGGAGTTCACGGTCGCCGAGGGCGAGCGGGTCGCGTTCGTGCTCACCTGGCACCCCTCGCACGAGCCGCGTCCCCGGCTCGTCGACCCCTATGACGTGCTGAGCACCAGCGTCCGGGACTGGCGGCGGTGGACGTCCCACTGCCGCTACGACGGGCCGTACCGGGACGCCGTCGTACGGTCCCTGATCACGCTCAAGGCTCTCACGTACGCCCCGACGGGCGGCATCGTCGCCGCGGCCACCACCTCGCTGCCCGAGGAGCCGGGCGGTGTGCGCAACTGGGACTACCGCTACTGCTGGCTGCGCGACTCCACCCTCACCCTCGGCGCCCTGCTCGCCGCCGGCTACCACAAGGAGGCCGAGGCCTGGCGCGACTGGCTGCTGCGCGCGGTCGCGGGCGCCCCGGCGGACCTGCAGATCATGTACGGGCTCGCGGGTGAGCGGCGGCTGCCGGAGTGGGAGCTGCCCTGGCTGTCCGGCTTCGCCGGGTCCACGCCCGTACGCGTCGGCAACGGCGCCGTCGAGCAGCTCCAGCTGGACGTGTACGGCGAGGTCATGGACTCGCTGTCGCTGGCGCGCCGCGCGGGCCTGCCCACCAAGCCGCACATGTGGTCGCTGCAGTGCGCGCTGATGACGTTCCTGCAGTCGGCGTGGCGGCAGCCCGACGAGGGCCTGTGGGAGGTGCGCGGCGGCCGGCGCCAGTTCGTGCACTCCAAGGTGATGGTGTGGGTGGCCGCCGACCGCGCCGTCCGGACGCTGGAGAAGTACCACGAGCTGAAGGGCGACCTGGAGGGCTGGCGTGCGATGCGCGACGAGGTGCACCGGGAGGTGTGCGAGCAGGGCTACGACCCCCGGCGCAGGACCTTCACCCAGTACTACGGCTCGCGCGAGCTGGACGCCTCCCTGCTGCTGATCCCCCGCGTCGGCTTCCTGCCGCCCGACGATCCGCGCGTGATCGGTACGGTCGACGCGATCCGCGCGGACCTGGGCCACGGCAGTTTCGTGCGCCGCTACGACACCGACGCGATCGGGGTCGACGGGATGCCGGGCGGCGAGGGCTCCTTCCTCGCCTGCTCGTTCTGGCTCGCGGACGCCCTGCACATGACGGGCCGCACGGACGAGGCCCGGGAACTGTTCGAGCAGCTGGTGAGCCTGACCAACGACGTGGGGCTGCTGGCCGAGGAGTACGACCCCGGCCTGGGCCGCCAGGTGGGCAACTTCCCGCAGGCGTTCAGCCACATCGCGCTGGTGAACACCGCCCTCACCCTGTTCGGGGGCGGCGGGACCACAGAGGCCGGGCACGGGGCAGGATAGGGGCCATGGATCTTGGACTGAAGGACCGGGTGTACATCGTCACCGGCGCCACGCGCGGACTGGGCAACGCCGCCGCGCGGGAGCTGGTGGCCGACGGGGCGAAGGTGGTCATCACCGGCCGGGACGAGAAGCGGGTGGCCGACGCCGCCGCCGAACTGGGCCCGGACGTGCTCGGCGTGGCCGTCGACAACGCCGACGCGAGCGCGCCCGAGCGGCTCATCGCGGCCGCCCGGGAGCACTTCGGCGGCTTCCACGGAGTCCTCGTCAGCGTCGGCGGCCCGCCGCCCGGGTTCGTCGCCGACAACACGGACGAGCAGTGGCGGGACGCGTTCGATTCGGTGTTCCTCGGCGCGGTGCGGTTCGCTCGCGCGGCGGCGGCCGAGCTGGAGCCGGGCGGGGTCATCGGGTTCGTGCTGTCCGGCTCGGTGCACGAGCCGATTCCAGCGCTGACCATCTCCAACGGGCTGCGGCCCGGGCTCGCCGGGTTCGCCAAGTCGATCGCCGACGAGCTGGGGCCGCGGGGCATTCGGGTGGTGGGGCTGCTGCCGGCTCGTATCGACACGGATCGCGTGCGCGAACTCGACGGGTTGTCCGCGGATCCCGAGGCCACCCGGGCGGCGAACGAGTCCCGGATTCCGTTGCGGCGGTACGGGAAGCCGGAGGAGTTCGGTCGGGTTTCTGCGTTTCTGTTGTCTCCGGCGGCTTCCTATTTGACGGGGATCATGGTGCCTGTGGATGGGGGGATGCGGCACGGGTTCTGAGGGTGCGTTCTGGGTGCGGCGGCGTGGGGGCTGGTCGCGCAGTTCCCCGCGCCCCTAGGTCAAGCCACCCTTTCCGCCCGGTGTTTGACTGCTCGTAGTCGCACCTCCGCCGGAAGTGATGCCAAGCCCGCCGACTCTCGTGCGTGGGTCAACGCCTGGGCCGTGAAGTCGGCCAGTGCCGTCCCCGGATCCACATCCGGCTCCAGTCGAAGCCAGGCCCGTACCGCGGGAGTCGTACGACGACCCGTCAACAGGGTCTCGATGTGGGACACGCCCTGCCCGCGGGCCGCGTCCTCGGCCAGGACGGACTCCAGGGCCTTGCCGCGCAGCAGGGCGCCCTCGCCGTCGCCGGTGTCCACCAGGACCTCGGTCAGGCGGCGCCGGCGCAGGACCGAGGTGAGCCACCACAGGGCGAGCAGCACGAGGAGGGCCAGGGCGGCGATGACTGTCGGCCACCACCAGTCGGCGTCCCGCCAACGGGTGCGCTCGGCGCTGCTGAGCAGGACGTCGTGCGGGCCGGTGTGCAGCCACCAGTGCGGTGGCGGTGCGCCCAGACCCACGGCCAGTACCGAGCCGCCCAGGGCGAGCAGCAGCAGGCCCGCGATTGCGAGCAGAACGCGGTTGACGGCACCGCCGCGCATCCGCCTCACCCCTTCCGTGCGGGGCGCCGGACCCGCACCGACAGCGCGGGCGGACGGCTCACTCCGAGCCCCCGGACCGCGTCGGCGAGCACGGCGTCCAGGTCGGCGTGCACCTCGTCCAGGTCGCGGAAGTGGGAGACCGCGCGGACGTCGGCCCGCTTGCGGCGCATCCGCACCCGTACCGCCCGCACGCCGGAGACCTCCATGGCCCGGTCGCGCAGCACCTGGGCGGCCGCCTCGCGCCGGAGTCCGGCGCGGACGTCGGGGTGCGGGCGCCGCATGGGGAGCAGGTCCCGCAGGCCCGGGGTGACGGCGAGCACGATCAGCCACAGGCCGAGAGCGGCGGCGACACCCGCGCCGGCCAGCACCCAGGTGTTGTCCAGGGGCCGCTCGGCGAGCTGCTGTGCCAGTGCGCGGCGCCAGTGCATCGCGGGACGGTGGGCGCGCACGGCGGCGATGTCGTACAGGAGGACGCCCGCGCCGACGAGGAGGAGCAGGGCGACGACGCCCGCCGGGACACGGCGCGCCGACCAGAATCGGCCGCTGCCCTCGGGAAGCAGGGACGGTGGGGCGTCGTCGGTCTTGTCGAGGTCGAGGACGGGTGGCCGGGGTTCGCTCATGGCGTCCTCCCGTGGGACGCGCCGGGTGCCGGTGTCAGATGCAGTCGCTCGACCTGGACGGCGACCTCCGGCACCTCCATGCTCACCAACACGCCTACCCGCTCCGCGACATGGCGACGCACGGCGGCGCAGCGCGCGCCCACGTCGCACGGATAGCCGAGTTCGAGATGGACGCGGACACGGGCCGTCTCGATGGGGGTCCCCCCGCTCGAGCGAAGCCGAGAGTGGGGGCGTACGACGACCGTGGCGTGCGGGGCCGCGGCGCCTTCGGGCAGCGGGGCGAGCGCCTCGCGGGCGGCCTGGGCTGCGATCTTCGCGACCACCCGGTCGGCGATCCGGGTGGCACCGCGCTCGCCGGGCGGCACGAGGTCCAGGGGCCGGCGGGTCGGGCCGGTCTCCGTGCTCACGGCGGTCACCGCCGCCGGTCGTGCCGGTCGCCGCGGGTACGGAAGAAGTCACCCAGCTCGAGATCGCCCTCCAGGAACCGGCCGGCGACGAACCCGACGGCACCCAGCGCCGCCACCAGCAGGAAGGCTCCGAACCCGCCGAAGTACCCGGCGAACCCCAGGGCCATTCCGGCGATCATGCCGACCACGGCCATGTTCATGCAGCGCTCCTCTGTTCGTCGGGTGTGCGGGGGTCGGCGGCCCGGCTCCTCACTGGATCCGGGGCGCCTCGGGCTCCTCTTCCTCTTCGTCGGGGAGCTTGACGTCGCTCACCGCGATGTTGACCTCGACGACTTCGAGTCCGGTCATGCGTTCCACGGCGGCGATCACGTTCTCCCGGACCGCGTGGGCCACATCGCCGATGGACACGCCGTAGTCCACGACGATCTCCAGGTCGAGCGCCGTCTGCACCTCGCCGACCTCGGCCTTCACACCCCGGGTCACCGACTTCGTACCGCCCGGCACCCGGTCGCGCACGGCCCCGAACGTACGGGCCAGCCCGCTGCCCATGGCGTGCACGCCGAGCACGTCCCGGGCGGCCAGGCCGGCGATCTTCTCCACGACACCGTCGGCGATGGTCGTCCGCCCTCGGGTCGCCGGGTCTCCTCCGCCGCGTTTGGTGGCCTTGCGGGTCGACACCTGCGGCTCGCTGCCACCATCCGGGGTCGTCGTCATCTCGGTCATCGCCGCACGTCCCTCTCGGTAGTCGTCCTGCCACCACCGTAAGCAAGGATGCTCGGTCCCGCGCCGGGTGTGCGGCAGGCTGGAGGAATGACGGCGGATCGATGGGCACAGGCAGTAGGGCGGCAGCTGGGGCTGGGCAGGCTGCTTCCGCTCGGCGGCCCGCGCGACGGGGCGTGGATCACGGAGGCGGCGGCCGTGGCGGTCCTGGGGCGTGCGGTGGCTTCCGGGGTTCCGGGGGTGCGCCTCGGCGCACTGCGCATCACGCTGGCCGATCCGGAGGATGTCCGCGAACCCGTCGTACCGCCTCCGCCGAGCGCCCTGCCTCCGGGCGCGCTCCGGGTGACGGCGGACTTCGCGGCCACGGCCGCCGAGCCCCTGCCGGAGACGGCGTCCCGCCTGCGGCAGACCCTGGCGACGGCCGCGACGGACCTTCTGGGCCTCACGGTCCCGGTGGTCGACCTCCGGGTGACGGACCTGTGGGACCCGGCGGACGGGCAGGGGGCCGCGGTCCGTGCACCGCAGCCGCCGCCCGCCAGGGAGACCACGGACCCGGACGAGTCCCGCGTGGTCGCCGCGGCGCTCTCCGTCCCCGGGGTGTCCCGCTTGACGGGCTCCCTGGGGGGACTGGGCCGAGCGGTGCACATCGAGCAGCGCGCGGGGGACACGTCGCTGTCCCACCGCCACGTCCGGGTGGAGGTGGCGGTGGGGACGGACTACCGGGCCGTGGAGGTGGCCCGGAAGGTGCGTGCGGCGGTACGGCACGCACTGGGGGATCATCCGACCGTGGCGGTGCTGGTCACGGAAGTCGGCTGACCGCGCGGCTCATTCGCCGACGCCGGCCAGGTCCCGCAGTCGGCGTCCCTGGGCAGCCCGCTCGGCAGCGCGCTGCTCGTCGTACGTGCGGTCGGCCGCGCCCCGCAGCAAGGCCTTGGTCTCCACCACCGCGTCCCGCGGCGCAGCCAGGAGCGCCGCGGCCAGGTCCCGTACCGCACCGTCCAGTTCCCCTCCGGGCACCGCGAGGTTGGCCAGCCCGGCCGTCACCGCTTCCTCCGCCCCGACGAACCGCCCGGTCACACAGATTTCGAGCGCGCGGGCGTACCCGACCAGGCCGACCAGGGGATGCGTGCCGGTCAGGTCGGGGACGATGCCGAGGGCGGTCTCACGCATGGCGAACTGCACGTCGTCGGCGACGACCCGCAGGTCGCAGGCGAGCGCCAGCTGGAACCCGGCGCCGATGGCGTGCCCCTGGACAGCGGCGATGGACACGACGTCGTTCCGCCGCCACCAGGTGAAGCCCTCCTGGAATTCGGCGATGGCCGCGTCGAGCCCGGCGTCGTCACGGCGCGCGAGATCGGTGAAGGTCGGCTCGCCCGGGATCCCCTCCGGGGTGAACATCTGCCGGTCCAGCCCGGCGGAGAAGGACTTGCCCTCGCCGCGCAGCACGACAACACGGACGGAGCCCGGCAGCAGCCGGCCGGCCTCGGCGAGCGCCCGCCACAGAGCGGGGCTCTGTGCGTTGCGCTTGGCCGGATTGGTCAGCGTCACCGTGGCGAGCGCGTCGTCGACGGTGAGCCGTACGCCGTCCTTGTCGAGTACAGGAGCGAGGTCCTGGTCGGGCGAAGCCATGGGGCGCCTCCGATGAGTGCGGTCATCACGCATTGCCATGACGGCATGCTAAGTGACTGCACAGTAACCACCCGGTCGATCAGCCGACCGACCGGGTGGCCACCATCGAAGCCGATGGGCCGCCCGAAGTCAGGACGCCGCGGCCTTCTTGCCCCGCGTCGCTCCGCCACGCCCACGAAGCGTGACGCCCGACTCGCTGAGCATCCGGTGTACGAAGCCATACGAGCGGCCGGTCTCCTCGGCCAGCGCCCGGATGCTCGCACCGGAGTCGTACTTCTTCTTCAGGTCTGCCGCGAGCTTGTCGCGCGCGGCGCCGGTCACCCGGCTGCCCTTCTTCAGAGTCTCGGCCACCCGTGCCTCCTCATGGGAAGTGCGCTCTGGTCTCCTCATGATCACCCCTCCGGGGCGTGATGGCCACCCATTCGGCAAGGTCCGTGAGACATCGTTGTGACGACAGGAGCACACCCCCACATACGGAATCTGTGATTCCACAGTGATGTGTCCACAGGGCCGAACGAGTGGATTCGCGAAGTGCCAGGTCAGGGACGCGAAGCGGCCGATCCCTTGGGAGCCAAGGGATCGGCCGCGAAATCGATGTACGACACACCTCGATACGAGGAGATCTCACACAGATGATGGATCACGGATCCGCCGAATGATCCATACGCAGTGGATCAGGCTTTCGATCAAGCCAGGGCGACGAGATCCGCGTAATCGGCGCCCCACAGGTCCTCGACACCGTCCGGCAGCAGAATGATCCGCTCCGGCTGGAGCGCCTCGACGGCGCCCTCGTCGTGGGTGACGAGGACGACCGCGCCCTTGTAGGTGCGCAGGGCGCCGAGGATCTCCTCGCGGCTGGCGGGGTCGAGGTTGTTGGTCGGCTCGTCCAGGAGCAGGACGTTCGCGGAGGAGACGACCAGGGTCGCCAGGGCGAGACGGGTCTTCTCACCGCCGGAGAGGACCCCGGCGGGCTTGTCGACGTCGTCGCCGGAGAACAGGAACGAGCCCAGCACCTTGCGGACCTCGACGAGGTCCATGTCGGGGGCGGCCGAGCGCATGTTCTCCAGGACCGTGCGCTCGGCGTCCAGGGTCTCGTGCTCCTGGGCGTAGTAGCCGAGCTTGAGGCCGTGGCCGGGGACGACCTCGCCGGTGTCGGGCCGCTCCACCCCGCCGAGCAGCCGCAGCAGGGTGGTCTTGCCGGCGCCGTTGAGGCCGAGGATGACGACCCGCGAACCCTTGTCGATGGCGAGGTCGACGTCGGTGAAGATCTCCAGGGAGCCGTACGACTTCGACAGGCCCTCGGCCGTCAGCGGGGTCTTGCCGCAGGGCGCGGGCTCCGGGAAGCGGAGCTTGGCGACCTTGTCGGACTGCCGGACCGCCTCCAGACCGGAGAGCAGCTTGTCGGCGCGGCGGGCCATGTTCTGCGCGGCGACCGTCTTGGTGGCCTTGGCGCGCATCTTGTCGGCCTGCGCGTTCAGTGCCGCGGCCTTCTTCTCGGCGTTCTGCCGCTCGCGCTTGCGGCGCTTCTCGTCGGCCTCGCGCTGCTGCTGGTAGAGCTTCCAGCCCATGTTGTAGACATCGATCTGGGAACGGTTGGCGTCCAGGTAGAAGACCTTGTTGACGACCGTCTCGACCAGGTCGACGTCGTGGGAGATCACGATGAAGCCGCCGCGGTAGGTCTTCAGGTAGTCGCGCAGCCAGATGATCGAGTCCGCGTCGAGGTGGTTGGTCGGCTCGTCCAGGAGCAGGGTGTCGGCGTCCGAGAAGAGGATGCGGGCCAGCTCGATACGGCGGCGCTGACCGCCGGAGAGGGTGTGCAGGGGCTGGCCGAGCACGCGGTCGGGCAGGTTGAGCGCGGCGGCGATGGTGGCGGCCTCGGCCTCGGCGGAGTACCCGCCCTTGGTGAGGAACTCCGTCTCCTGGCGCTCGTACTGCTTCATGGCCTTGTCGCGGGTGGTGCCCTTGCCGTTGGCGATGCGCTCCTCGTTCTCGCGCATCTTGCGGATCAGGACGTCGAGACCGCGCGCGGACAGGACGCGGTCGCGGGCGAGCACGTCGAGGTCGCCGGTGCGGGGGTCCTGCGGGAGGTAGCCGACCTCTCCGGAGCGGGTGACGTTGCCGCCGGCGGGGACACCTTCGCCGGCGAGGACCTTGGTGAGGGTGGTCTTGCCTGCGCCGTTGCGGCCGACGAGGCCGATGCGGTCGCCCTTGGCGACACGGAAGGTGGCGTTCTCGATGAGAATGCGCGCACCGGCGCGCAGCTCGATACCGGAGGCGGAGATCACGGACAGACTCCAGGGCGTACGGGATTGGCGGGCGGGCGGCTGAGGAACTTCCCGCCGTCTAATGCGCGAGGAGAATGGCCATGGGCCAAGTCTAACGGGGCGATGCAAGCGCTTTTTCTGTGTACCCGTGTTCGATCACGGTCCGGCCCCGTTCGCACCCCGTCGACCGGCGGGTGAGGATGTCGTCAGAGGTACAGGGGGTGACGCGAGCGGAGGCGGTACCCCATGCAGTTCGACGACGACGCGAACCTGGACACCTCCGAGGTGCAGGATGTGCGCGGGAGCCGGATTCCGGGCGGCAAGGCGACCGTGGGGGGCGGCATCGTGGGGCTGATCGCCCTGCTGCTGGCGCTCTTCCTCGGGATCGGCCCGGACCAGCTGGGGCTGTCCTCGGGCGGCGACTCGGCCGCACCCACCTCCTCCTCGTTGGCGCAGGTCCAGCAGTCCTGCCGGACCGGGCGGGACGCGAACGCCCGGGACGACTGCCGGATGGTCGCGGTGGTCAACAGCGTGCAGGACTACTGGTCGCAGGAGTTCCGCGACCGTCGGGACACCTACACCCCCTCGCCGACCGTCTTCTTCAGCGGCCGGGTCGGCACCGCGTGCGGCGCGGCAACCGCGGCGGTCGGGCCGTTCTACTGCCCCGGGGACCGGAAGGTCTATCTGGACCTGGGCTTCTTCGACGATCTGCGGACGAAGTTCGGGGCGAGCGGCGGGGCGTTCGCGCAGGCCTACGTCGTGGCGCACGAGTACGGACACCATGTGCAGGACCTGCTGGGCACGCTGGGCCGCACGCAGGACGGGCTGACGGGCGCGAACAGCAACTCCGTGCGGACGGAGCTGCAGGCGGACTGCTACGCCGGGGTGTGGGCGCACCACGCGACGACGACACCGGACGAGTCGACGGGGCGGCCGCTGATCACCAGCCTGACGGCGGCGGACATCCGGGACGGGCTGGACGCGGCGGCGGCCGTGGGCGACGACCGGATCCAGGAGCGGTTCCAGGGGCGGGTGACGCCGGAGGCGTGGACGCACGGGTCGGCACAGCAGCGGCAGGAGTGGTTCCAGCAGGGGTTCCGGACCGGGGACCCGGACCGGTGCGACACGTTCCGGTGAGGCGTGTCAGTGGTGGCTGCAAGACTCGATGCCACGGCGAACCGACGCACGAAGGAGTGATCGGCATGGCAGGCACGGGCGGACGGCCGAGCATCTACCCGTCGCTGCTCTACGCGGACGCGAAGGCGGCGATCAGGCAGCTCACGGAGGCCCTCGGCTTCACCGAGCTGTCGGTGTACGAGACGCAGGACGGCATGGTGATGCACGCCGAGCTGGTCCAGGGCCACGGCGCGGTGATGGTCGGCTCCAAGGGCCGCGGCGGCCGGTTCGACGCGGCCATGAAGGACGCGGGGCCCGTGGGGGTGTACGTCGTCGTGGACGACGTGGACGCCCACCACCAGCGGGCCGTGGAGCACGGCGTGGAGATCCTGATGCCCCCGACGGACCAGGACTACGGCTCACGGGACTACATGGCCCGGGACGCCGAGGGGAACATCTGGAGCTTCGGCACGTACGCCCCCGAGATCGGCGGCTGAGCGTCCCGGTCCCGCGGTCCGCCGGCTATCCGCCGGTGTGCACCTGGAAGGCGGCCCGGCGGACGGCCTTGGCCAGGGCCGGGTCGGGGTGGGCGGCGGCCAGGGCGACCAGGACCTGCACGGTGCGCGGGTGGCCGACGGCGCGGACCTCGTCCAGCAGTACCGGGACGGTGGGCTGCACGGCGGCCTCCAGGTGCCGTACCAGCATCTCCGTCTCGCCGTGGTCGGAGACGGCGGCGGCGGTGTCGACCCACAGCCAGGTGGCCTCCTCGCGGGTGAGGACCTCGTGGGCGTCCTCCGGGTCGATGCCGTCGTGCTCGGCGAGCCAGAGCAGGGCGTACGGGCGCAGGGCCGACTCGTCCACCACGGCGCGTACGTCGGGCTCGGCGGGGGCGCCGACGACGCGCAGCGCCTCGAAGGCGAGGCCGCGCAGCAGGGCGTCCTCGCCGCGGGCGGCGCCGAGCAGTTCGGTGACGGCGCTGCCGACGGGACGGGCGGCGAGCCAGGCGCGGTACTCGGCGCGGGCCGCGTTGGGGCGGAGCTGGGCACAGCCGCGGAGCATGTCCTCGGCGGAC
Source organism: Streptomyces sp. NPDC005728 (assembly GCF_040630895.1). Taxonomy (NCBI): domain Bacteria; kingdom Bacillati; phylum Actinomycetota; class Actinomycetes; order Kitasatosporales; family Streptomycetaceae; genus Streptomyces; species Streptomyces sp. NPDC005728. The sequence goes on along the minus strand of NZ_JBEXYL010000047.1, from coordinate 26,218 downwards.
TGCTCGATGTTCCCGGCGGGGCTCTGCGCAGCCACGCAGATCTGCTCCAGCTTGACCCAGACCGCCCAGCTGCCCAGCGGGGTGAGCGTGGCCTGGGCGTCGCCGTAGGTGAGGGCGCCGACGGAGGCGAGGGCCTGGAGAGCCCAGTCGAGCAGGGGGCCGAGCGGGGTGTCCCCGGCGGGTGCGGGCTCCGCCGGTCCGAGGGGCCCTGCGGACTCGGCGGAGCCGGCCGCGTAGGAGACCTCGCAGCGCTCGGTGCGCAGTTCGGTGACCCGCTGCTGGAGCAGGTCGAGCAGCTGCTCGACCGGGACGGGACCGGCGGAGAGCTGGAGGAAGGAGAGCACCTGGGGCAGGGCCGAGACGACCTCGGCGACGGCGGCGGGCTCGTGGTCCGCGGGTTCCGGGCAGGCGAGCGACCAGGCGTCGAAGAGGGCGACCCAGCCGCGCAGCACGGCGCTGTCGTCGCGGTCCCAGGCGCGCAGGCGCCAACCGGGGCGCGCGCTGTCCCCGTGCACCTCGACGAGTCCGGCGAGGCGGGCGGTGTCCCAGTCGGCGCGGACCTGAGCGGCGCTCAGGCCCAGGTCGGCGGCGGCCCGTTCCGTGGTCGCGTCGGAGAGGGTGGCCTTGCCGTCGGTGGTCGCACCGTCGCGACCGGGACCGAGGGCGGTATCGGCCCAGCGGGCGATGCGGACCGCGCCGGCCAGACCCGTACGCGCCATTCTGGCCAGTTCGGAGGGGGCCGGGGTGCCCTCCGGCGGCCGGGGTGCGGGGCGGCGTGGGCGCCGCTGGTTCACAGCTGTGGGGGCGGCGGCCAGGGGTCGCGGTCGGACGAGTCGAAGCCTGGAGTCGCGCGGGATACGGGACGTCACGGGGTGCAGTCTTCCGGTTGACGGTCCGAAAACCCAAACGGAATGTCACGGGGGGCGACGGGGCTGGCCAACGCACCGGTTCCGATGCCGGGCACGGAGTCACGATCAGGCCAGTCGTACGCCCTTGAACGGAATGAAAGGAACCGGGGCTTCCGGCTTGTGCGGGGGCGGCCGGGGCCGTCCTCACATCAGCGGGGTCAGGAACCGGCGCAGCCGTTCCTCGTACTCCTCCGGGTCGGCGTTCCACATCGCCGCGTGCGGGGCCTGCGGCACGGTGTGCAGGGCGACGCGGTCGGGGCGGCGGGCGGCGAGGCGGCGGGAGTACTCCCAGGGCGCGACCGTGTCGTCGGGGCCGTGGACGATCAGGGTGGGGACGGCGAGCCGGGCGGTCTCGGCGGTCCGGTCGGCGTCCAGCCCGGCCCGGCCCTGCGCGGCCCGCACCGCGAGCGGCAGCAGGGGTTCCGGGGTGTGGCGGGCCTGGGCGAGGGCGCGCAGCGTGGCCTGCCAGCTGAGCACCGGCGAGTCGAGGACCAGCCCGGCGATCCGGTCGCGCACGGGGGAGCGCTCGGCGGCGCGCAGGGCCATGGTGGCGCCGGTGGACCAGCCGAGGAGGACGACCCGGCCCGCGCCGTAGCGGACGGCGTAGCGGATCGCCGCGTCCACATCGCGCCACTCGGTCTCGCCGAGGTGGTTCAGGCCGTCCGGCGGGCGCGGGGCGCCGAGGTCGCCGCGGTAGGCGAGGGCGAGGACCGGCAGGCGGCGGGCGTGCAGGAACTCCATGAGGTTCATGGCCTGCTCGCGGGTGGTGCCGAGACCGTGCACGGCGATCACCCAGGTGTCCCTGGCCCCGGGCACGAACCAGGCGGGCAGGGAGCCGAGTTCGCCGGGCACGTCGACGTCCGCGTGGTCGAGGCCGAGGGCGGCGCCCGGGTTGCCGACGTACACGTTCGGGGTGAGCCAGACGGCGTCGCCGGATTCGAGGGTGCCGTGCGTGACCCGTATCAGGCGGCGTACGACGGTGTCGGCGGTGTGCTCGGCCGCCTCCAGGACGGGGCCGACGACCGCGTGGGAGCCGTCGCCCGCCAGGCCGTAGGTGCCGGGGCGCAGGGAGGCCAGGTCGCGGGTGAGGGTGATCCGCCCCGCGGCCGTGCCGTGCACGGTGAGCCGGGGTTCGGTGGGCAGCGGACGGCCCGGGGGCGCCTTCAGCGCGGCGTCACTGGCCAGGCGCCCGGCGGCCACGGATGCCGCGCCGGCGGCCAGGACCGCGGTGAGTGCGGCGGCGGTCGCTTTGACTGTGCGCACGGGTCCAGTGTCGTGGGGGTCGGCCCTGCCGGCCAGCGGAGGGCGAGCGGCGATCAGCGGAACAGGCACGAGAGGTGGCGGGTCACTTCTGTTGGCCGTACCCCTTCAAGCGCGTCCCGGCCTCGGTCATCTGGGCGTCGGTCAGCAGGGAGGGGGTCAGGCCAGGTACGGAGGATGCCGTCAGCCACAGGCGGCACATCCACTCCAGCTGGGCGGTGCGATCGTAGGCCTGGTCGAGGGTGCTGCCGTAGGTGATCGTGCCGTGGTTCTGCAGGAGGCAGCCGGAGCGGTCGGCGAGGGCGCGGAGTATGTTCTCGGCCAGCTCGTCGGTGCCGTAGGTCGCGTAGGCGGCGACACGAACGCGGCCGCCGAGGGCGCCGGCCATGTAGTGGACCGGGGGCAGCTCGCTCACGAGGGTGGAGACGGCCGTGGCGTGCACGGCGTGGGTGTGGACGACGGCGCGGGCGTCGGTGGTGCGGTAGACGGCGAGGTGCATGGGCAGCTCGCTGGTGGGCACGAGCGTGCCGAGCACCTGCCGGCCGCCGAGGTCGACGCCGGTGATGTCGTCCGGGGTCAGCCGGTCGTAGGGCACGCCCGACGGGGTGACCAGCACGAGGTCCCCGACGCGCGCGGAGACGTTGCCGGAGGTGCCGACGACCAGTCCGTCGGCGACGGTCCGGCGGGCCGTCGCGACCAGCGCCTCCCAGGCCTGCGCCGCTTCCCGTTCCGCGTCCCGCCGCTCTTCAGTCATGCCGCGATCCTGCCAGCCGCCCGGCGCGGAACGGCCCTTCCGCGTGCGTCGGACCGGAACGCGTACCGCGACCCCTGCAGTACGGCGCCGGGGGGCGGCCTGCCGGGTGACCGGAATCTCTTCGACGGGCCGCCGGGGCGGCTGCGGACCGTCGTGCGGGACCGGCAGCCAAGCGGCGCTTGAGGCGTCAGCCTCGAACGAAACCACCACCCCCCATTGACGACACCCTGACGCCCGCCCCAGTTCACCTTCCGTTCACTCAGGTTGCCTACGGTCCAACAGCCAATGACGTCGAACGATTGCCTGGGTAAATGGAAAACTTCTCGCTGATCCTCGCGATTGTGGTGGTAACCGCACTCGCGTTTGATTTCACGAACGGTTTCCACGACACCGCCAACGCGATGGCCACGACCATCTCGACCGGTGCGCTCAAGCCCAAGGTCGCGGTGGCCATGTCCGCCGCCCTCAACCTTGTGGGGGCTTTCCTGTCGGTGGAGGTCGCCAACACGATCTCCAAGGGTCTCGTCGACGAGACCGGCATCCGTCCCGAGGTCATATTCGCCGCCCTGGTCGGCGCGATCCTCTGGAATCTGCTGACCTGGCTGGTGGGACTGCCCTCCAGCTCCTCGCACGCCCTGATGGGTGGTCTGATCGGCGCCACCGTCGCCTCCGCCGGCTTCGGTGCCGTCCACGGTGAGGCTCTGGTCACCAAGGTGCTGCTGCCGGCGGTCGCCGCGCCGATCGTGGCCGGTCTCGCGGCGATGCTCGCCACCCGGTTCTCCTACGGCATCGACAGGAACGGCGACAGCGAGTCCACCCGCAAGGGCTACCGCGCCGGCCAGATCGCCTCCGCCGGTCTGGTCTCCCTCGCCCACGGCACCAACGACGCCCAGAAGACGATGGGCATCATCACCCTCGCCCTGGTCGCCGGCGGCTCCATCGCCCCCGGCTCCAACCCTCCCACCTGGGTCATCCTCTCCGCGGGTCTGGCCATCGCGCTCGGCACCTACATCGGCGGCTGGCGCATTATCCGCACCATGGGCAAGGGCCTGACCGACCTGGAGCCGCGCCAGGGCTTCGCCGCCCAGACCAGCGCGGCCACGGCCATCCTGGCCTCCTCCCACCTCGGTTTCTCCCTCTCCACCACCCACGTCGTCTCCGGCTCCGTGATGGGTGCGGGCCTGGGCCGCAAGGGCGGTGTGGTCCGCTGGTCCACCGCGACCCGCATGTTCGTCGCCTGGGCGCTGACCCTCCCGGCCGCCGCGCTGGTCGGCGCGGGCGCCGAGTCCGTCACGGACCTGGGTGACTGGGGCACCGCGCTCGTCGCCGTCTTCCTGATCGGCGCCAGCGCCGCGATCTGGAAGATCTCCCGCCGCGAGGTCGTCGACCACAGCAACGTCAACGCGGTCGACGACACCGCCGAGCCGGCCGGCGTGGTGACCACCGCCATGGCCGCGGTGACCCCGCCCCCCGCGGGCGCCGTCCCCGAGGACCTGACGGCCACCATCCCGGCCCCGACCGCTCCCGAGCCGGCTCCGGCGACGCCGCCGGCCGCCACGGTCTGACCCCGAATCCGGACACTGAAGGAAGCAACCCCATGAAGATCGACTGGGCGGCCCTCGGCTCCGTCTTCGGCGTCAGCCTCGTGGTGACCGTGGGCCTGGTGGCCCTGTTCACCCTCGGCGTCACCGCACTCTCCCGCCGGGAGAAGGCCGCGGCCCAGGGCAACTCCGCGGCGCTGGCCGTGACGAGCGCGTACGTCTGCTTCGCCGCCTGCGCGGCCGCGGTGGCCTACGGGATGTATCTGATCGTGGCCAAGGCCTGAGGGCCTGGACTCCGACGTCCACCTCCGCCCTGCCGGGCCGGCGTAACAGCCGGAGCGGCAGGGCGGACTTGTGTCCGCGGCGCGTGGAGCGGCTCGCCGGGCTCGGGGAGTTCCCTCAGGACGGACGTATGCGCCCTGGCGGATGATCACCGTACGTGAAGGCGCGGGGGAGCACCGAGTGCCGCCCGCGCGCGTGGAATTCGGCGCCGCACGGTCGTTCCCGCAGCGCCCGATGGGCCGGCAGTGTGGGCCTCAGCACAGTCCGGCGTCCCAGGTCAAAGGCAAGTTGACGGCCCTTCCGGGCGCGTGGTGGACTGCCCGGGCCATGTACGGCGGTAGGAGAGGAAGCCGGTGCGAATCCGGCGCGGTCCCGCCACTGTCACCGGGGAAGGAATCCCGGGAGCCAGGAACTCTCACCGCCGGTCTCGTCGAACCAGGGCGTGGACACCCTGAGTGAGGACATATCGCCATGCGCGGCTGCCGTTCGAGGTCGAGTCACCAGGTCCTGTCTGCCCCCACGGCCGGCTGAGCCGATGGGTGCCGATCGCTCCTACGCGTACGGCGCCGCCGCCGGCCTTCTCGGCGACCTGCTCCTCGGTGACCCGCACCGGGGGCATCCGGTCGCCGTGTTCGGACGGGCGGCCGCAGCCGTGGAGCGCGCGCTGTGGCACGACCACCGCGGCTGGGGCACGCTGCACACCGCCGTGTGCGCCGGCGGTGCCGTCGCCCTGGGCGTCGTGGCCGAGCGGGCCGTACGCCGCTCACCGGTCGCTTCCGTCGCGCTGGCCGGTGCCGCCACCTGGGCCGTCGTCGGGGGTACTTCGCTGGCCCGCGAGGCCCGGACCGTCGGGCGCGCCCTGGAGGCCGGGGACGTCGAAGCGGCACGGGCACGGCTGCCGCATCTGTGCGGGCGGGATCCGCAGGCCCTCGACGTCGACGGGATCGCGCGGGCCGTCGTGGAGTCCGTCGCCGAGAACACCTCCGACGCCGTCGTGGGCGCGCTGGTGTGGGGAGCCGTGGGCGGGGTGCCGGGGCTGCTCGGCTTCCGGGCCGTCAACACCCTGGACGCGATGGTGGGACACAGGTCGGCCCGCTACCGGCGCTACGGCTGGGCCTCCGCCCGTCTGGACGACGTCGCGGGGTGGCCGGGGGCGCGGCTGACCGCCGTGCTGGCCACGCTCGCAGGGCCCGATCCGCGCGGCGCGGTACGGGCATGGCGGGCGGACGCGGCCCGGCACCCGAGCCCCAACGCCGGGCCCGTAGAAGCCTCGTTCGCGGGCGCCCTGGGCGTGCGGCTGGGCGGGACGCTCTCCTACGGCGGGCGCGTCGAACACCGGCCGGTGCTCAACGGGGGCGCCGGGCGGGCCGTCCGGGTCACCGACATCGACCGGGCGGTACGGCTCTCCCGCCGCGTCGGACTGCTCGCGCTCGGCGTCACGGTCGCCGCGCGCCGACTCGTGAAGGGACGTGGGAAGTGAACGGTGGTCTCCTCGTCGCCGGCACCACCTCCGACGCCGGCAAGAGCGTCGTGACGGCCGGGATCTGCCGGTGGCTGGTGCGCCAGGGCGTCAAGGTCGCGCCCTTCAAGGCGCAGAACATGTCCCTCAACTCCTTTGTCACACGGGAGGGTGCCGAGATCGGGCGGGCGCAGGCCATGCAGGCCCAGGCCTGCCGCGTCGAACCGACCGCGCTGATGAACCCCGTGCTGCTCAAGCCCGGTGGGGAACAGAGCAGTCAGGTCGTGCTGCTCGGCAAGCCCGTGGGCGAGCTGAGCGCACGCGGGTATCACGGGGGGCGCCAGCAGCGGCTGCTCGGCACCGTGCTGGACTGTCTCGCCGAGTTGCGGGGCACGTATGACGCGGTGATCTGTGAGGGGGCCGGTTCGCCCGCGGAGATCAATCTGCGGCGGACCGACATCGTGAACATGGGGATCGCGCGCAATGCCCGGCTCCCTGTGCTCGTCGTGGGTGACATCGACCGGGGCGGTGTCTTCGCCTCCTTCTTCGGGACGGTCGCCCTGCTCTCCCCGGAGGACCAGGAACTGGTCGCCGGGTTCCTGGTGAACAAGTTCCGCGGCGATGTCACCCTGCTGGAGCCGGGGTTGGACATGCTGCACGGGCTCACCGGGCGGCACACCTACGGCGTGCTGCCGTTCCGGCACGGGCTCGGCATCGACGAGGAGGACGGGCTGCGGGTCTCCCTGCGGGGCACGGTGCGGGAGTCCACTGTCGCCCCGCCGGTCGGGGAGGACGTGCTGCGGGTCGCCGTCTGCGCGATTCCGCTCATGTCCAACTTCACCGACGTGGACGCGCTGGCCGCCGAACCGGGTGTCGTGGTGCGGTTCGTGGACCGGCCGGAGGAGCTGGCGGACGCCGACCTGGTGGTGATTCCGGGGACCCGCGGGACCGTACGCGCGCTGGAGTGGCTCAGGGAGCGCGGGCTGGCCGAGGCTCTCGTGCGCAGGGCCGCCGAGGGGCGGCCGGTCCTGGGCATCTGCGGCGGTTTCCAGGTGCTCGGCGAGCACATCGAGGACGAGGTCGAGTCGCGTGCCGGCGCCGTCCCGGGGCTCGGCGTGCTCCCCGTACGGGTGCGGTTCGCCCGCGAGAAGACCCTGACCCGGCCGGTCGGGGAAGCCCTCGGGGAACACGTCGAGGGGTACGAGATCCACCACGGGGTTGCCGAAGTGACCGGTGGTGAAGCGTTCTTCTCCGATGACGAAGGACACAGCCTGGACGGCTGCCGGGTCGGCCACACCTGGGGCACGCACTGGCACGGCTCCCTGGAGTCGGACGGTTTCCGGCGGGCCTTCCTGCGCGAGGTGGCCGCCGCCGCGGGCCGCCGCTTCGTGCCGGCCCCCGACACCTCGTTCGCCGCGCTGCGCGAGGAGCAGCTCGACCGGCTCGGCGACCTGATCGAACAGCACGCGGACACGGACGCGCTCTGGCGGCTCATCGAGTCGGGCGCGCCGCAAGGACTGCCTTTCATTCCACCGGGAGCGCCCGTATGAGCACAGTGTTGTTGTTGTCGACCGCCGACACCGATCTGCTGGCGGCCCGGGCCTCCGGCGCCGCGTACCGGATCGGCAATCCGACCCGCGTCGACGTGGCCGGCGAGCTGCCCGGGCTGATCGAGGGCGCGGACATCGCCGTCGTACGGCTGCTGGGCGGCAAGCGTGCCTGGGAGGACGGGCTGGCCGCGCTCCGGGCGTCCGGCGTGCCGACCGTGCTGCTGGGCGGCGAGGCCGTGCCGGACGCCGAGCTGATGGCCGAGTCCTCCGTCCCGGCGGGTGTCGTGGCCGAGGCCCTGAAGTACCTGGTCGAGGGCGGGCCCGAGAACCTGACCGAGCTGGCCCGGTTCCTCTCCGACACCGTGCTGCTGACCGGCGAGGGGTTCGAAGAGCCGCGGAAGATGCCGGAGTACGGGGTGCACGGCTCGTACGAGGTCCGGGACGGCCGGCCGACCGTGGGCGTGCTCTTCTACCGGGCGCACGAGCTGAGCGGCAACACCGCCTTCGTGGACACGCTGTGTGCGGCGATCGAGGACCGGGGCGCCAACGCGCTTCCCGTGTACTGCGGTTCGCTGCGCGGCGCGGACGCCGGGATGTACGAACTGCTCGGCAGGGCCGACGCCCTGGTCGCCACCGTCCTCGCCGCCGGCGGTACGCACGCCTCGCAGGCCTCGGCGGGCGGCGACGAGGAGTCCTGGGACATCGGAGCGCTCGCCGACCTCGACGTGCCCGTTCTGCAGGGGCTCTGCCTGACCTCCTCGAAGAACGCCTGGGAGGAGTCCGACGCCGCCCTCTCCCCCATGGACGCGGCGATGCAGGTGGCGATCCCGGAGTTCGACGGCCGGCTGATCACCGTGCCGTTCTCCTTCAAGGAGCAGGGTCCGGACGAGGTCCCGGTGTACGTCGCCGACCCGGAGCGGGCCGCGCGGGTGGCCGGAATCGCCCTACGGCACGCGCAGCTGAAGTACAAGCCGAACGCGGACAAGAAGATCGCGCTGGTCTTCACCGCCTACCCGACCAAGCACTCCCGGGTCGGCAACGCGGTCGGCCTGGACACGCCCGCCTCGGCGGTACGGGTGCTGGACGCCCTCAAGGAAGCCGGCTACGGCCTCACCGCATACCCCGACAACGGCGACGAGCTGATCCACCGGCTCATCGAGGCCGGCGGGCACGACGTGGAGTGGCTGACGGAGGAGCAGCTGGCGTCCGCGCCCGCGCGGGTGCCGCTCGCCGACTACCGGGCCTGGTTCGACCAGCTCGACCCCGAGCTGCGGGACGCCATGCTGGAGGCGTGGGGCGAGCCGCCGGGCGGCCTGTACGTGGACGGCGACGAGATCGTGCTGGCCTCCCTGCAGTTCGGGAACGTCGTCGTGATGATCCAGCCGCCGCGCGGCTTCGGCGAGAACCCGATCGCGATCTACCACGACCCCGACATGCCGCCCTCGCACCACTACATGGCGGCCTACCGCTGGCTGGACAACAGCTTCGGCGCGGACGCGATCGTGCACATGGGCAAGCACGGCACGATGGAGTGGCTGCCGGGCAAGGGACTCGGGCTGAGCGCCGGTTGTGCCCCTGACGCCGTCCTCGGTGAACTCCCCCTGATCTACCCGTTCATCGTCAACGACCCCGGCGAGGGCACGCAGGCCAAGCGGCGCGGGCACGCCACGGTGGTCGACCATCTGGTACCGCCGATGGCGCGGGCCGACACCTACGGCGACCTGGCCAAGCTGGAGCAGCTGCTGGACGAGTACGCGCTCGTCTCCGACCTGGACCCGGCCAAGGCACCGGCCGTGCGGGCGCAGATCTGGACGCTGGTCAAGGCGGCCGAGCTGCACCACGACCTGCATGTGGACGCGCAGCCGGACGACGACGACTTCGACGAGTTCGTCATGCACATCGACGGCTATCTGTGCGAGATCAAGGACGTGCAGATCCGGGACGGCCTGCACATCCTCGGCGGCGGGCCGGTCGCCGAGCCCCGTGTGAACCTCGTCCTGGCCGTGCTGCGCGCCTCCCAGGTGTGGGGCGGGCAGGCGAACGCGCTGCCCGGTCTGCGGGCATCGCTGGCCGCCCATTTCGGGCTCGTCGAGAAGGAGCTGCTCGCCGAGCCGGGTGCGCCGGTGAAGGTGCCGGTGGAGCTGACGGACCTGGTCGACGGCCCGTCCCGCTCGGCAGCCGACGCGATCGACCTGCTGGAGCAGCTGTGCCGGCGGATCGCGGAGGGCATGGAGGCCCGCGGCTGGGCGGTGGCCGAGAGCGCGCCGCTCGTCCGCGAGGTCCTGGGCACCGAACTTGCGGACGCCGTCGCCGTGCTGGAGTTCGCCTGCACCGAGGTGGTCCCCCGGCTCGCCCGTACGACCGACGAGATCGGCCACATCCTCAAGGCGCTGAACGGCGGTTACGTCCCGGCGGGTCCCTCCGGCTCCCCCACCCGCGGCCTGGTCAACGTGCTGCCGACCGGCCGCAACTTCTACTCCGTCGACCCCAAGGCCATTCCCTCCCGGCTGAGCTGGGAGGTCGGCCAGTCGCTCGCCGACTCGCTCGTGCAGCGGTATCTGCAGGACACCGGGGAGTACCCGAAGTCGGTCGGTCTGACGGTGTGGGGCACCTCGGCGATGCGCACCCAGGGCGACGACATCGCCGAGATCCTGGCGCTGCTGGGCTGCCGTCCGGTGTGGGACGAGGCCTCGCGCCGGGTGACGGGGTTCGAGGTGATTCCCCTGGCGGAGCTGGGCCGGCCGCGCATCGACGTCACGGTCCGTATCTCCGGCTTCTTCCGGGACGCGTTCCCGCACGTGGTCGGGCTGCTCGACGACGCGGTGCGGGCGGTGGCGGAGCTGGACGAGCCGGCCGAATCCAACTACGTGCGGGCGCACGTGGAGGAGGACGCCGCGGAACACGGTGACCGGCGGCGCGCCACGGCCCGTATCTTCGGCTCCAAGCCGGGCGCGTACGGGGCCGGTCTGCTGCCGCTGATCGACGCCCGCAACTGGCGCAGCGACGCCGACCTCGCCGAGGTGTACGCGGTGTGGGGCGGTTACGCGTACGGGCGCGGGCTCGACGGGCGGGCGGCGCGCGGGGACATGGAGACCGCGTTCAGGCGGATCGCGGTCGCCGCGAAGAACGTCGACACCCGCGAGCACGACCTGGTCGACGCCGACGACTACTTCCAGTACCACGGGGGCATGGTCGCCATGGTGCGGCATCTGACGGGCGCCAACCCCGAGGCGTACGTCGGTGACAGTGCCGTACCGGACCAGGTGAAGACCCGCACGCTCGGCGAGGAGACCCACCGCGTCTTCCGGGCCCGGGTGGTCAACCCGCGCTGGATGGCGGCCATGCGCCGGCACGGCTACAAGGGCGCCTTCGAGATGGCGGCGACCGTGGACTACCTGTTCGGCTACGACGCCACTGCGGGCGTGGTCGACGACTGGATGTACGAGAAGCTCAGCGCTGAGTACGTCTTCGACCCGGAGAACCGGGACTTCATGAAGAAGTCCAACCCGTGGGCGCTGCGCGGGATCACCGAGCGGCTGCTGGAGGCGGCGGACCGCGGGCTGTGGGCCGAGCCGGACGCGGAGACGCTGGAGCGGCTGCGCGCCACCTACCTGGAGCTGGAAGGCGACTTGGAGGGCGACCAGAAGTGAGTACCCCGTTTCCGTTCACGGCCGTCGTCGGCCAGGACGACCTGCGGCTCGCGCTGCTGCTGAACGCCGTGTCGCCGGCGGTCGGCGGTGTGCTGGTGCGCGGCGAGAAGGGCACCGCCAAGTCGACGGCCGTACGGGCCCTTTCGGCGCTGATGCCGGAGCTGGACGTGGTGGCCGGGTGCCGGTTCTCCTGCGACCCGGACTCCCCCGACCCGGCCTGCCCGGACGGGCCGCACGAGCCGGGGGCGTTCGAGACCCGGCCCGCCCGGATGGTCGAGCTGCCCGTCGGCGCTTCCGAGGACCGGCTGGTGGGCGCGCTCGACATCGAGCGGGCGCTGGCCGAGGGCGTGAAGGCGTTCGAGCCGGGCCTGCTCGCGGACGCGCACCGCGGGATCCTGTACGTGGACGAGGTCAACCTGCTCCACGACCACCTGGTGGACCTGCTGCTGGACGCGGCGGCGATGGGCGCCTCGTACGTCGAGCGCGAGGGCGTCTCCGTACGGCACGCGGCCCGGTTCCTGCTCGTCGGCACCATGAACCCCGAAGAGGGCGAGCTGCGGCCGCAGTTGCTCGACCGGTTCGGGCTGACCGTGGAGGTCGCGGCCTCACGGGAGCCGGACCAGCGCGTGGAGGTCGTACGGCGGCGGCTCGCCTACGACGACGACCCGGCGGGCTTCGCCGCCCGGTGGGCCGGAGAGGAGGCCGGCGTACGGCAGCGGATCGTCGCGGCACGGGAGTTGCTGCCGCAGGTGCGGCTGGGGGACGGGGCGCTCCGGCAGATCGCGGCGACGTGCGCGGCCTTCGAGGTGGACGGCATGCGCGCCGACATCGTGATGGCCCGTACGGCGACCGCGCTGGCCGCGTGGGCCGGACGGACGGACGTGCTCGCCGAGGACGTCCGGCAGGCCGCGCTGCTCGCGCTGCCGCACCGCCGTCGGCGCAATCCGTTCGACGCGCCGGGCCTGGACGAGGACAAGCTGGACGAGACGCTGGAGCAGTACTCCGGGGACGACGCGGACGGCGACGAGGATCCCGACCCCGACGGGCCCGGTGGCGGCGGTGGGCAGCCGGCGCCCGACAGCGGCCCTCAGGGTGACGGCGGCAGCGCCGCGCAGCCCGAGGCCGGTGAGGGCGGGCAGCCGCAGGCCTCCGGCGCACAGGAGCAGTCGGCCGTGCGGGCCGCCGAGCCGTTCCGTACGAAGGTGCTGAGCGTGCCCGGGATCGGCGAGGGTGCCGCCGGGCGACGCTCGCGCGCGCGGACCGAGCACGGGCGGACGACCGGGGCCCGGCGGCCCCGGGGAACGCTCACCAAGCTGCACCTGGCGGCGACCGTCCTGGCCGCCGCCCCGCACCAGCGGGCGCGCGGACGGTCCGGGCCGGGGCTGGTGCTGCGCCGGGACGATCTGCGGCAGGCGACGCGGGAGGGCCGCGAGGGAAACCTCGTGCTCTTCGTCGTGGACGCCTCCGGGTCGATGGCGGCACGGCAGCGGATGAGCGCCGTGAAGGGTGCCGTGGTGTCCCTGCTGCTCGACGCCTACCAGCGGCGGGACAAGGTGGGCCTGGTGACCTTCCGGGGCACCTCGGCCGATGTCGCCCTGCCGCCGACCTCGTCCGTGGACGCGGCGGCGGCCCGGCTGGAGTCGCTGCCGACGGGCGGTCGTACCCCGCTCGCGGCCGGGCTGCTCAAGGCGCACGAGGTGCTGCGCGTGGAGCGGCTGCGGGATCCGGCGCGGCGGGCGCTGGTCGTGGTGGTGACCGACGGACGGGCCACGGGCGGCCCCGAGCCGGTCGCACTGGCGGGGCGGGCGGCCCGGCTGTTCGCGGCCGAGCAGGTCGCGTCGGTGGTCGTGGACTGCGAGTCGGGTCCGGTGCGGCTGGGGCTCGCCGGGCAGCTCGCGGGTGAGCTGGGCGGTACGGCCGTCACGCTGGACGAGCTGCGGGCCGACTCGATCGCCGGTCTGGTCAGGGACGTGCAGGGGACTTCGAGGAGGGCGGGGTAATGCCTCAGGGACAGCCGAGTGTGGTTCCGGACGACGGGCTGACGACCCGGCAGCGGCGCAACCGGCCGCTGGTCGTCGTGCACACGGGCATCGGCAAGGGCAAGTCGACCGCCGCGTTCGGTCTGGCGCTGCGCGCCTGGAACCAGGGCTGGCCGATCGGGGTGTTCCAGTTCGTCAAGTCCGCGAAGTGGAAGGTCGGCGAGGAGAACGCGCTGCGCGTGCTCGGCGCCTCCGGCGAGGGCGGCACCGTCGACTGGCACAAGATGGGCGAGGGCTGGTCCTGGGTCCAGCGGGATGCCCAGATGGACAACGAGGAGAAGGCCCGGGAGGGCTGGGAGCAGGTCAAGCGTGACCTGGCGGCGGAGACGTACCGCCTGTACGTGCTGGACGAGTTCGCGTACCCGATGCACTGGGGGTGGGTGGACACGGACGAGGTCGTGGAGGTCCTGCGGAACCGGCCCGGTACGCAGCATGTGGTGATCACCGGGCGGAACGCGCCGGAGAAGCTGGTGGACCTCGCGGATCTGGTGACCGACATGTCCAAGGTCAAGCACCCCATGGACGCGGGGCAGAAGGGCCAGAAGGGCATCGAGTGGTGACGTCCGTTCCCCGGCTGGTCATTGCCGCGCCGTCGTCCGGCAGCGGCAAGACCACCGTCGCCACGGGGCTGATGGCCGCGTTCGCCGCGCGGGGGCTCGCCGTGTCCCCGCACAAGGTGGGGCCGGACTACATCGACCCCGGGTACCACGCGCTCGCCACCGGGCGGGTGGGGCGGAACCTGGACGCCTATCTGTGCGGGCCCGCCTTGATCGGGCCGCTGTTCGCGCACGGCGCGCGGGGGTGTGACCTCGCCGTCGTCGAGGGCGTGATGGGGCTGTACGACGGGGCCGCGGGCGAGGGTGAACTCGCCTCCACGGCCCATGTCGCCAAGCTGCTGCGGGCGCCGGTGGTGCTGGTCGTGGACGCCTCGTCGCAGTCGCGGTCGGTGGCGGCGCTGGTGCATGGGTTCGCGTCCTGGGATCCGGAGGTCCGGGTCGGGGGCGTGATCCTCAACAAGGTCGGGTCCGATCGGCACGAATCGCTTTTGCGGGAGGCGCTGGATGCCTCCGGGGTACCGGTGCTGGGTGTGTTGCGGCGGGTTCCTCAGGTGGACACGCCGTCGCGGCATCTGGGGTTGGTGCCGGTTGCCGAGCGGCGCGCCGCTGCGGTCGAGGCTGTGGCTGCGATGGCTGCGCAGGTGGCCCGTGGTTGTGACTTGGCGGCGTTGGAAGCACTTGCCCGTGCTGCTGGTGCCGTACCAGGGGGCTCCGCCCCCTGGACCCCCGAGTCGCCCACTCACGACCACCCGACTCGGTCGGCCGAGAAGCGGAGGCCCGTGGTCGCCCTTGCCGGCGGCGAGGCGTTCACCTTCTCCTATGCCGAGCACACCGAGCTGCTCACCGCCGCCGGTGCCGACGTCGTCACCTTTGATCCGCTTCGGGACGAGGAACTGCCCGAAGGGACAGCAGGGTTGGTCATCGGGGGCGGTTTCCCCGAGGTGTACGCCAGTGAGCTGTCCGCCAACGAACCCCTGCGCAAGGCCGTCGCCGAACTGGCACTGAGCGGCGCGCCCGTCGCCGCCGAGTGTGCCGGACTGCTCTACCTCTGCCGTGAGCTGGACGGCCGGCCCATGTGCGGGGTCCTGGACGCCACCGCCCGGATGACGGAACGGCTCACCCTCGGCTACCGGGACGCGGTGGCCGTCGGGGACAGTGTGCTGGCCGCCGCGGGGACGCGGATGCGCGGGCACGAGTTCCATCGCACGGTCGTCGAGCCCGGCGCCGGTGCCGCTCCCGCCTGGGGTGTGCGCACCCCGGTCCGGCGGGTCGAAGGTTTTGTACAGCAGGGCGTGCACGCGAGTTATCTGCACACGCACTGGGCCTCCGAGCCCGGTGTGGCCCGTCGGTTCGTGGAAAGGTGCCGGACGTCATGAGCAGCAGGCTGGTCGGTGTCGGAGTCGGTCCCGGTGACCCGGAGCTGGTGACCGTCAAGGGGGTCAACGCGCTGCGCGCGGCCGACGTCGTCGTCGTACCGGTGATGGACACCGGGGAGCAGGGACGGGCCGAGGCGACCGTGTTGCACTACGTGCCCGTGGAGAAGGTCGTCCGGGTGGTGTTCGCGCTGAACGAGCGGACCGACCGGGCGCGCCGGGAGGCCGCCTGGGACGCGGCGGGCGACCGGGTCGCCGCGCTGCTGCGCGCGCACGGGTCCGTCGCCTTCGCCACTATCGGTGATCCGAACGTGTACTCGACGTTCACGTATCTCGCGCAGACGATCGCGGAGCTGGTGCCGGGTGTCGCGGTGGAGACCGTGCCCGGGATCACCGCGATGCAGGATCTGGCGGCACGCTCCGGGGCGGTGCTCACGGAGGGCACCGAGCCGCTGACGCTGGTGCCGGTGACGGCGGGGGCCGCCGTGCTCAAGGAGGCGCTGGCCGGGCCGGGGACCGTCGTGGCGTACAAGTTCGGGCGGCAGGCCGCCGAGGTCGCCGAGGTGCTGCGGGAGACCGGGCGGATCGGGGAGGCCGTGTGGGGCTCGGCGCTCGGGCTGCCGGAGGAGTCGGTGCGGCCGGCCGCCGAGCTGGACGGGGCGCCGCTGCCGTACCTCTCCACGCTGATCGCGCCCCCGCGGCGGGACGGCGGGCGGGGCGGGAAGCTGTGAGGAGGCGGGTCCGGTCAGCCGCCGGAGATGCCGACCACCAGCCAGATGAAGGCCGCGCCCGCCACCGTGCACAGCAGGGTGGAGCGGGCGGGGTGTTCGTGGTGGGCCTCGGGGAGGATCTCGGCGGCGGCGAGATAGAGCAGGACGCCGCCGAAGAGGCCGAGATAGCCGCCGAGCACCGGTTCCGGGATGTGGAAGAAGGCGGTCGACAGGGCGCCGACCAGGGGTGCGCAGGCGTCGGCGACGAGCATGCCTATCGCCCGGCGGCGCGCGTTGCCGTACAGGCTCGTGAGGGTGAAGGTGTTGAAGCCGTCGGCGAAGTCGTGCGCGATCACGGCGAGCGCGACGGAGGTGCCCATGCCGCCGCCCACCTGGAAGGCCGCGCCGATCGCCACGCCGTCCATGGCGCTGTGGCCGACCATCGCGGCGGCCGCGGTCAGACCCACCTCGGGTGCCCGGTGGTTGTGCTCGTCGGCGCCGTGCGCGGCCTGCCGGGCGGCGAGGAGCCGTTCCACCAGATGGGCCAGCAGGAAACCGGCCACGAACAGCAGCAGGGCCGCGGGCACACCGAAGATCTCGCGGTCCGCCGCGTGCAGCGCCTCCGGCAGCAGGTCCAGGCCGACCACGCCCAGCATCAGGCCGCCGGCCAGCCCCAGGACGAGATGGCGACGGTCGGTCACGCGCTGTGCCGTCCAGCCGCCGGCCAGCGTCATCAGGAACGCGCCGAGCGCGACGAAGACCGCCATAGGCCCTTGCTATCCGATGGAGGTGCCTTCGCGCACATCCGGCACCGCGCACACTCCCCCAGACCCTGACATTTCACCCACTTCTGACCTGCGTTTCTGTATGAGAGGACCTCTTCCCATGGCCGATGCCCCCACCGGCAAGGTGACGTTCGTCGGTGCCGGCCCCGGCGCCGCCGATCTGCTGACGTTCCGTGCCGCGCGTGCGATCGCGGACGCCGACGTGGTGATCTGGGCGGCGAGCCTGGTCCAGGCGGAGGTCCTGGAGCACGCGCGTGCGGACGCCGAGATCCTCGACTCGGCGACCATGTCCCTGGAGGACGTCGTGGCCGTGTACGAGCGGGCCCGCGCCGAGGGCCTGAAGGTGGCACGTATCCACTCCGGCGACCCCGCGCTGTGGGGAGGCACCCAGGAGCAGGTCGACCGGTGCGCCGAGATCGGGATCGAGACGGAGATCGTGCCCGGCGTCTCGTCCTTCTCCGCCGTCGCCGCGCTCGCCCGGCGCGAGCTGACCATCCCGGAGGTCGCCCAGTCGGTGGTGCTGACCCGGCTGGGCGGCGGCAAGACGCCGATGCCGCCCGGCGAGGAGGTCCGCGAGTTCGCCCGGCACGGGACCACCATGGCGATCTTCCTGTCGGCGGCGCGCAGCGGCCAGCTGGTGCGGGAGCTGCTGGAGGGCGGCTACCCGACGGACACCCCCGTGGTCGTCGCCTACCAGGCGACCTGGCCGGAGGAGCTGGTCGTGACGTGCACGATCGGCACGCTGGAGGAGACGGTCAAGGAGCACAAGCTCTGGAAGCACACGCTCTTCCTGGTCGGCCCGGCGCTGGACGCCCGCGGGACGCGTTCGCACCTGTACCACCCCGGTCACTTCCACGGGTACCGCAAGGCCGACCCCGAGGCGCGGCGGGCACTGCGCGAGCGGGGGGCGAGCAGTTGATCACGGTCATCGGTACGGGGACGGGGGCGCCGGTTCCCGAGGACGTGCTCGCCGGGGCCGCTCTGGTCGTCGGCGGGCGGCGCCACCTGGACGCCGTACGGCTGCCCGAGGGCGCGGAGCGGATCGTGCTCGGGCCGCTGGCGCCCGCCCTGGAGACGATCGGGGAGTACGTCGGCAAGGAGCTGCCGGTGTTCGTGCTGGCCTCGGGCGATCCCGGGTTCTTCGGGATCGTGCGCGTGCTGGCCGAGCGGTTCGGGTCCGGGCGGCTGGACGTACGGCCCGGGGTGTCGTCGGTGGCGACCGCGTTCGCGCGGGCCGGGCTGCCCTGGGACGACGCGGTCGTGGTGAGCGCGCACGGGCGTGACCTGCGGACGGCCGTCAACGTGTGCCGGGCGCACCCGAAGGTGGCCGTGCTGACCGGGCCGGGAGCCGGGCCGGCCGAGCTGGGAGCCGCGCTCGGCGACGGCCGTGTCCTCCTCGTGGCGAGCGCGCTCGGCGATCCGGAGCGCGAGCGCGTGGAGCGGGTGACACCTGCCGAGGCCGCGGCGAAGGACTGGGGTACGGCGGTGAGCGTGGTGCTGTGCCTGGACGAGGCGCGGGCGCTCGGTGCCGTGCGCACGGTCGCCGGGGTGCCCGCGCGGCCCGACCGCTGGGCCCTGGACGAGAGCGAGTTCGCGCACCGCGACTCGATGATCACCAAGTTCGAGGTGCGGGCGCTGGCGCTGGCCCGGCTCGGGCCACGCCTGGGCGACCTGGTGTGGGACGTCGGGGCGGGCTCGGGTTCGGTGGCCGTGGAGTGCGCGCGGCTCGGCGCGGCCGTCGTCGCCGTCGAGAAGGCCCCGGACGGGGTCGAGCGGATCCACGCCAACGCGCGGGCGCACGGTGTCGACGTGCGCGTGGTGCACGGCTCCGCGCCGGACGTGCTCGACGAACTCGACGATCCCGACGCCGTGTTCGTCGGCGGCGGTGGGCGCGAGCTGCCCGCCGTCGTCGGCGCGTGCGCGCGGCGGGCGCGGCGGACCGTCGTAGTCGCCATGGCTGCCCTCGACCGGGTACCGGCGGCGCGCGAGGCGCTGACGCGTGCCGGGTTCACCTGCGACGGGGTGCTGCTGCAGTCGTCGCGGCTGGCGCCGCTGCCGGGTGACGTGACCCGGCTTGCGGCGACCAATCCCGTTTTCCTGCTGTGGGGCGTCAGAACCCCGGCGTCTAGTGAAGGAGTTGCACAGTGATCGGCCTCATTTCCGCCACCGCGGCGGGGGCGGCGGCGCGCGACCGGCTGGCCGCGGCCTGGCCGGACCGTGCGCGGGTGTACGACGGTCCCGTCGGGGAGGCCGTCCGGGCCGCGTTCGCCGAGTGCGAGCAGCTGGTGTGCTTCCTGGCCACGGGCGCGACCGTACGCCTGCTCGCGCCGCTGCTCGGCGACAAGGCGGCGGACCCGGGTGTGGTGTGCGTCGACGAGGGCGGCCGGTTCGCGGTGTCGCTGGTCGGCGGGCACGGCGGCGGCGCCAACGAACTCGCCCGTGAGGTGGGCGCGTTGCTGGGGGCCGAGCCGGTCGTCACGACCGCGACGGACGCCGTGGGGCTGCCGGGTCTGGACACCCTCGGGTTCCCGTACGAGGGATCGGTGGCGACGGTGTCGCGGGCCCTGCTGGACGGCGAGGCGGTCGTCCTGGAGGCCGAGGTGCCCTGGCCGCTGCCTCCGCTGCCGACCGCGCCGCAGGGGCCGTACACCGTCCGGCTCACGGATCGCGCCGTCGAGCCAGGCGAACGGGAGGTACTGCTCAGGCCGCCGTCCCTGGTGGTCGGGGTCGGCGCCTCCAAGGGTGCGCCGGTCGAGGAGGTGCTCGGGCTGGTCGAGGGCACGCTGCGGGAGGCGGGGCTCTCGCCGAAGTCGGTGGCCGAACTCGCCACTGTGGATGCCAAGTCGGAGGAGCCCGGCCTTGTCGGCGCCGCCGAGCGTCTCGGGGTGCCTCTGGTGACGTACCCGGCCGAGGAGCTGGCGGCCGTGGAGGTGCCCAACCCGTCGGACGCCCCGCTCGCGGCCGTCGGCACCCCCTCCGTCGCCGAGGCGGCCGCGCTGGTGCGCGGCGGTGAACTCCTCGTGCCCAAGCGGAAGTCCGAGCGTGCCGACGGGCAGCCGGCCATGGCGACCTGTGCCGTCGTACGACGTCCGGGGCGCGGGCGGCTCGCGGTGGTCGGGCTCGGACCCGGCGCCCGGGACCTGGTCACCCCGCGCGCGGCGGCGGAACTGCGCCGGGCCTCCGTGCTGGTGGGGCTCGACCAGTACGTCGACCAGATCCGCGACCTGCTGCGGCCCGGCACCCGGGTGCTGGAGTCGGGGCTCGGCGCGGAGGAGGAGCGGGCCCGTACGGCGGTCGCCGAGGCCCGCAAGGGGCATGCGGTGGCGCTGATCGGCAGCGGGGACGCGGGCGTGTACGCCATGGCCTCCCCCGCGCTCGCCGAGGCGTCCGACGACATCGACGTGGTCGGTGTGCCCGGTGTGACGGCCGCGCTGGCCGCCGGGGCGATCCTGGGCGCGCCGCTGGGCCACGACCATGTGTCGATCAGCCTGTCCGACCTGCACACGCCGTGGGAGGTCATCGAGCGGCGGGTGCGGGCGGCGGCCGAGGCGGACCTCGTGGTCACCTTCTACAACCCGCGCTCCCGGGGCCGCGACTGGCAGCTGCCCAAGGCGCTGGCGATCCTCGCCGAGCACCGGGAGCCGGCCACGCCCGTCGGTGTCGTACGCAACGCCTCGCGGCCGGACGAGTCGAGCCGGCTGACGACTCTGGCCGCGCTCGACCCGGCGACGGTCGACATGATGACGGTCGTGACCGTGGGCAACACGGCGACCCGGAACATCGCCGGGCGCATGGTGACCCCGCGCGGCTACCGCTGGCAGGCATCGCAGGAGGGCGCCAAGTGAACCGTGTGGTCCCCCCCATCGAGCAGGAGTCCTTCCGGCGGCTGCGCGCCCGCCTGGACACCTCGCACTTCCCGCCGCTGACCCGGGCGGTGGTGGAGCGGGTCATCCACTCCGCCGCCGACCTGGAGTACGCGACCGACCTCGTCACGGACGAGGGCGACCTGGTCAAGGCGCATGCCGCGCTGCACGCCGGGGCGCCCGTCGTCGTGGACGTGGAGATGGTCGCGGCCGGCATCACCCGGCGGGAGACCGTGTGCCGGCTGAAGGACGCCGAGGCCGGGCCGGGGCTGACCCGTTCGGCGCACGCGATCCGGCTGGCGTACGAGGAGGTCGGGCCCGGCGCCCTGTGGGTGATCGGCTGTGCGCCGACCGCCCTGGAGGAGCTGCTGACCCTGGACGCCTCCCCCACGCTCGTCATCGGCCTGCCCGTCGGCTTCGTCGGCGCGGCCGAGTCCAAGGAGGCGTTGCGCGCGAGCGGGCTGCCCGCCGTGAGCAACGTCTCCGAGAAGGGCGGGTCGGCCGTGGCCGCGGCCGCGCTCAACGCCCTGCTGTACCACCCCGTTTCACATCCCGAGGAGAAATCGTGACCACCCCGCCGCCCGCCCTGCTCATCGCCGGTCATGGCACCCGGGACGAGGCCGGAGCCGAGGCGTTCCGTGACTTCGTACGGGAGCTGAGCCGACGCCACCCCGACCTGCCCGTCGCGGGCGGTTTCATCGAGCTGTCCCCGCCGCCGCTGGGCGAGGCCGTCACCGAGCTGGTCGAGCGGGGCGTACGGCGGTTCGCGGCCGTGCCGCTGATGCTGGTGTCCGCCGGGCACGCCAAGGGCGACATCCCGGCCGCGCTGGCCCGCGAGAAGGAGCGGCACGCGGGGATCTCGTACACCTACGGCCGTCCGCTCGGCCCGCACCCGTCGCTGCTGAACGTGCTGGAGCGGCGGCTGGACGAGGCCCTCGGGGGCACGGCCCGTACGCCCGAGGACCGGGCCGACGTGACCGTGCTGCTGGTCGGGCGCGGCTCGACCGACCCGGACGCCAACGCCGAGGTGTACAAGGCGGCCCGGCTGCTGTGGGAGGGGCGCGGGTACGCCGGTGTGGAGACGGCGTTCGTGTCGCTGGCGGCGCCGGACGTGCCGAGCGGCCTCGACCGCTGTGTGCGGCTGGGGGCGCGCCGGATCGTCGTGCTCCCCTACTTCCTGTTCACCGGCATCCTGCCGGACCGGGTGCGGCAGCAGACCGAGGGGTGGGCGGCCGCGCACCCGGAGGTCGAGGTGCGCTCGGCGGACGTCATCGGGCCCGAGCCGGAGCTGCTCGATCTGGTGATGGAGCGGTACGAGGAGGCCGTCAAGGGCGACCTCAGGATGAACTGCGACTCGTGCGTGTACCGGATCGCGCTGCCGGGCTTCGAGGACAAGGTGGGGCTGCCGCAACAACCGCACTTCCACCCGGACGACGACGGCCACCACCACGGGCACCACCATCACGGGGGGCACACACACAGCCATGCGCACTGAGGACTCCGGGGACACCGGGCACGATCTGCGTCATCACGGGGACGCCGAGGTGCGTGACGACGGGGCCGCACTGGTCGACCTCGCCGTCAACGTGCGCGCGGACACGCCTCCGGTCTGGCTGCGGGAGGAGATCGCCGGGTCGCTGTCGTCGCTCGCGGCCTACCCGGACGGGCGGGCCGCGCGGGCGGCGGTGGCGGCACGGCACGGGCTGCCGGTGGAGCGGGTGCTGCTGACGGCCGGGGCGGCGGAGGCGTTCGTGCTGCTGGCGCGGGCGCTGAAGGTGCGCCGGCCGGTCGTCGTGCACCCGCAGTTCACGGAGCCGGAGGCGGCACTGCGGGATGCGGGGCACACCGTGGACCGGGTGCTGCTGCGGGAGACGGACGGCTTCCGGCTGGATCCTGCGGCCGTGCCGGAGGACGCCGACCTGGTGGTGATCGGGAACCCGACCAATCCGACGTCGGTCCTGCACCCGGCCGCCGCGATCGCCGGACTCGCCCGTCCGGGGCGGACGTTGGTGGTCGACGAGGCGTTCATGGACGCGGTGCCGGGTGAGCGGGAGGCGCTCGCGGGGCGGACCGATGTGCCCGGGCTGGTCGTGCTGCGCAGTCTGACCAAGACCTGGGGGCTGGCCGGGCTGCGCATCGGCTATGTGCTGGCCGCGCCGGAGACGATCGCCGAGCTGGAACGGGCTCAGCCGCTGTGGCCGGTGTCGACGCCCGCGCTGGCCGCGGCCGAGGCGTGTGTGGCGCCGCGGGCGCTGGCGGAGGCGGCGCACGCGGCCCACCGGATCGCGGCCGACCGGGCCCACCTGCTGGCAGGGTTGGCCGGCCTCGCGGACCGTGGAGTGCGGGTGGTCTCGCCCGCGCAGGGGCCGTTCGTGCTGGTCGGGATGGACGGGGCTGCCGTGGTACGACGGCGCCTGCGCGAGCTGGGATACGCGGTGCGGCGTGGGGACACGTTTCCCGGACTGGGTGCGGAATGGGTACGGGTGGCGGTACGGGACCGGGCCACGGTGAGCGGGTTCCTGCGGGCCCTGTCGGCCGTACTCCCGTAGCCCTCCCCCCGCCCACCCGACCCGGTCGGCCGGAAGAGCGCCGCGTCAGCTCTTCCGGCGTCGTGCCACCGTCACCGCTCCGCCGCCCACCAGCACCAACGCCAGCGCGCCGCCCGCGATGTACGGCGTCGCCGAACTGCCTCCCGTCTGCGCGAGGTCGGCGCGGCCGCCCTGGGACTTCACGTCGGATGCCGGGTCGTGGCTCGGCACCGGGTGCCCGGTCGGCGGGACCATCGGTGACTCGCAGGTCGCCTTGGCCAGAGTGATCGTTCCTTCTACCTCGGCCACGTTGAGCTTCAACGGGTTGACGGAGACCTTGAGTTCGAGGGCCGTCGCGGCTGCCGTGCGGGTCGTGGCGCTGCGCCGGGAGAGGTCGAGGCGGACCTCTCCGACGCCGGGCACCTTCACCTCGGTCGGGCCGCCGGCGGTCAGTGTGACGCGCTTGCCGAGGACCGTGACGGCGCCGAGGACGTTCGCGGCGGCCACCGGCCGCTTCCCCACCGCACAGGTCGCCTTCGCGGTGACCGTGCCGACCTCCACGAGGGAGAGCAGGGGCAGGCCCGGGACGTGCAGTCTGGCGTGGGCGACGCGGACCGATCCCTCGGCGAGCTCGCCGGTCACCGTGGCTCCGGCCGACGCGGCCTCCGCGCCGAGGACCGTGAACGGCCGGCCGCCGTTCACGCCGTCGAGCCGGGCCGTCAGCGCGGTCTTCTCGGCGCTCTGCGGTGCCTGGACCTCGTTGAGGGTGACCGCGAGCGGGACGTTCACGGTCTTGTCGAGCAGGGACACGTCGAGTCCGGTGCGGAGCACGACGGCGGAGGCGCGACCGTGGTCGGTGGTCGCGTGCGCGGCGCCCGCGCTCAGGACCGCGGGACCTGCGGCCAGGGCGGTGACCGTCGCGAGCGTGGCGAGACGGCATGCGGGCATGCGGAAGTTGTTGCTGTTCAAGGCGGGGGACCCCCAGACGGGACATGCTTGGGACCCGTCAACTTTTACGCACTGTGGGTGAACGGTCAGCAATCCTGCGTTACTTCACTCCATCGTGGAGATTCCGCACTGGCTTTCGGATCGTTGGGCACACGCGTCCGTTACGCCACCGCTACCCCACCACCTGCCCGTTCAGCACCACCCGGCGCGGTGCCGCCAGCACCCGGACGTCCGCCCGCGGGTCGGACTCGTACACCACCAGGTCGGCCGGTGCGCCCTCCTCCAGGCCGGGGCGGCCCAGCCAGGCCCGGGCGCCCCAGCTGGTCGCCGACAGCGCGTCGACGGGCGGGATGCCCGCGGTGACGAGTTCGGCGACCTCCCCCGCCACCAGGCCGTGGGCCAGGGAGCCGCCCGCGTCGGTGCCGACGTACACCGGGATCCCGGCGTCGTAGGCGCCGCGCACGGTGTCGTAGCGGCGCTCGTGCAGCCGGCGCATCCGGGCCGACCAGCGCGGGTACCTGGTCTCGCCGCCGGCCGCGAGCTGCGGGAAGGTGGCGATGTTGACGAGGGTCGGGACGATCGCGACGCCGCGCTCGGCGAACAGCGGGATCAGGTCCTCCGTGAGGCCCGTGGCGTGCTCGATGCAGTCGATGCCCGCCTCGACCAGGTCGCGGAGCGAACTCTCGGCGAAGCAGTGCGCGGTGACACGGGCACCGAGGCGGTGGGCCTCGGCGATGGCGGCCTCGACCGCCTCGCGCGGCCAGCAGGCGGAGAGGTCGCCGAGGTCGCGGTCGATCCAGTCGCCGACCAGCTTGACCCAGCCGTCGCCGCGCCGGGCCTCCTGGGCGACGTAGGCGACGAGTTCGTCCGGTTCGATCTCGTGGGCGTAGTTGCGGATGTAGCGGCGGGTGCGGGCGATGTGCCGGCCGGCCCGGATGATCTTCGGAAGGTCGTCGCGGTCGTCGACCCAGCGGGTGTCGGAGGGCGAACCCGCGTCGCGGAGCAGCAGGGTGCCGGTCTCCCGGTCGATGAGCGCCTGCTTCTCGGCGGTGGCCGCGTCCACCGGGCCGTCGGCGCCGAGGCCGACATGGCAGTGCGCGTCGACCAGGCCGGGCAGCGCCCAGCCCTCGACGGTCCGGATGTCCCGGGCCCCGGCGGGGCGGTCGTGGGCGACGCGGCCCCCGACCACCCACAGCTCGTCGCGGACGTCTTCGGGCCCGACCAGGACCCGGCCCTTCACGTGCAGCACCGCGTGATCGCTCATGTACCGCAGCTTAGTGAGCCAGGGCGGTTCCCTTACATGGGTGCGGGCGGTGGCCCCAGGGGTGTGCCATAGCACCCCTGGTACCACCGCCCTGGCGTGGCATCGGTCACCACGCGGTCCCGTGCCGACGGTGAGCGGTCCGGCCGACCCACCGGACGCCTGCCGTGCCGCCGCATTCCGCCGTCAAGGGAGACTGAACCGGCCCGTTACCCGGCCTTGTTGTTGCAGCCCATGGTCGACCCGATGTGGGTGCTCTGGGCACCCGGGTCACCCTCGCCGTTGAGCGCGTTGCCCAGCAGGCCGTTGAGAATCCCGACCTCGCCGAGGAGGTCGAGGTTCAGGTCGTGGTCCTTGCAATTGGAGCTCTGCATGACGCCGTCACCGCCGTGCTCGCCGGCGTGGGCGGTGCCGGCAGTCAGGAGCCCGACACTGCCGAGAGCCGCGACCAGAACGGCAGCCTTGCGAAGCTTGTGCATGTCATCTCCGTGGAGTGAGTGTGGATGCGATCCGTCACGGATCAAACTCTTACCGTCACGAAGACTAGTATGAAAATACTCCAAAGCGGACAGCGACACGCCGGTTTCGTGATCGCGTTGCGGCAGCACCTGATCGCGCCCTCGGACGCTCCCCCCGGAGCGTCCTCCGGCTCACCCGGTCACTTGCGGTATCCGAGGATGGTCATCATGCCGCTCTCGGAGTGGTACTGGTTGTGGCAGTGGAGCATCCAGAGGCCGGGGTTGTCGGCGT
>NZ_JBEXYL010000046.1:0-74083 GCF_040630895.1 Streptomyces sp. NPDC005728 | reverse complement strand
GAAGACGGGACCGCGCCACATCCCGAGCGCGTCGCCGAGCAGCCGCGCGGTGCGCGCCGCGTCCCCGGGGGAGGCCGACTCGGCCAGCCGCACGGCGCGGATGAACTCGGCCGCGTCCAGCTCGCCCTCCCCGACACCGAGCCGGTAGCCGGAGGGGTGGATGGTCACCCGGGAGGCCGGCCGGTCCGGCTCCAGGTCACGGAGTCTGCGGCGTAACCGGCTGACATGGGCCTGCAGCGCGTTGGCCTGGTTGTCGGGGACGGCGTGCCCCCACATCTCCTCGGCGAGGCTCTCCCCGGACACCGGCTGCCCCTCGCTGACCAACAGGCTCTGGACCAGGGTGCGCTGCAGATCGCCGGATATGTCCGCCGGTCCGACGGCGGTGAGTATCTGCAGTGCCCCGAGTACGGAGAACCTCAGCATGTCTTCCCCCCTGGGTTACGTTCCGGGCGATGGTGTTTCCTTCTGGGGTTTAGCTGCGATGAAAGAAAAGGGCACGGAATGCGCCGCGCCCCGGCGGGCGTCTGTTTCCTGGACGGCCCGCCGGGGCGGTTGCTCCGCCGGGACGGGGGGCGGCCGGCGGTTCCTGGGACATCCGGTGCCGAGTCGCCTTCGGCACGGCACCGGGTGGGTGAAGTTCGTTCCGTGCGCCGGTCGGTGAATTCTATTTCACCCGCGTACGGGCCGTTCCGGGCACCTCTCTTCGCTCCCGGCCCCGGTTTCCCGTGCCGTTCACGTGAACCACAATGGCAGCACTCGCTGACGGAATGCTGACACGCGTCTGACGTAGGCAATGAATTCCTTGTGGCCCTTTTCCAGGACATCCTCACGGTGCTGTACTCCCTTCGATGGAAAACGCTCCCGAAAGGGGTAAGGGAATGACCGCGACCACCACCGAATCCAGCACCGACACCCCGGTTCTCGACGCCGTACGCACCCACACGGCAAGCGAGAACCCGAGTTCCTTCCTGACGCTCAACAGCGGAAACAGTGTCTTCACCGTCCCGGACGCGGACGGTGTCGTCGTCTACCGCCGCACCGGCCGCCATGCCGTGCAGCTCGGCGGCCCCTTCGTCGCCGAGCAGGACTACGGCACCCTCCTGGAGGCCTTCCGGCAGTACGTCCGCGACGAGGGCCTGGCCCTCGTCGGCGTCCAGCTCCAGCGCACCGACGCCGAGCGCTACGCCCGGCTCGGCTTCACCGTCAACCAGGTCGGCGCCTCCTGGGCGGTCGGCCTCGCCGAATTCACGCTGCGCGGCACCAGGTTCATGCAGCTGCGCAACAAGATCTCCCGCGCCCACCGCAACGGCCTGCAGATCCAGGAGGTCGCCGCGGCCGACGTGCAGGACGCCATCGCCGCCATCGACCGGGCCTGGCTCGGCTCCAAGGGCGGTGCCCAGCAACTGGAGTTCCTCGTCGGCCAGATCGGCGGCCCGGCCCAGGAGCACCGCCGGCTCTTCACCGGCACCATCGACGGCGCGCCCGTCGCGTACATCTCGTACTCGCCGGTCTACGGCAGCCGCGCCGGCTGGATGCACGACCTCAGCCGCCGTGTCCCCGAGGGCTCCCCGGGCCTGATGGAGGCCATCAACGCGCACGCCATCGAGGTGTTCCGGACCGAGGGCGTCGAGTGGCTGCACTTCGGGTTCACACCGTTCACCGGACTGGACGCGAGCCACGAACTCGACGGCCACAGCGCCGCGTTCCAGTGGCTCATGCACGCCCTGTGGGCCGAGGGCGCGGCCCTGTACCCGGCGCAGACGCAGCTGTCGTACAAGCAGAAGTGGGCCCCCGACGTGCTGATTCCCGAGTACGTCGCCTTCGACGGGCCGCAGGCCTCGCTGCCCGGATTCGCGCACGTCTTCCGTGCCTGCAACGCCTTCTGACCACTCATCAGGACGACAGGAGCCCGACATGAGTCAGTCCACCGAGGAACTCCAGCACGCCATGGTCGAGCAGCTGATGGCCGTCATCGGCGCCCCCGACGACGAGACGGTCGCCGAGGCCGCCGACGCGGTCGTCCGCGCCCTGGACGATCGGCTGAACGCCGGGACGGCCGCCTGAACCCGGTACGGCCGCCTGAACCCGGTACGGCACGTCCGATCAGAGGGACATCAGTGCCACATCAGCGCTCCACGGAACGCTG
The DNA here is from genome assembly GCF_040630895.1 of Streptomyces sp. NPDC005728. NCBI lineage: Bacteria > Bacillati > Actinomycetota > Actinomycetes > Kitasatosporales > Streptomycetaceae > Streptomyces > Streptomyces sp. NPDC005728. The sequence continues at coordinate 71,937 of NZ_JBEXYL010000046.1, read as the reverse complement.
GACACACGTTCGCCCGGCGGTCCGGGCCCGGGAGCACCGCACTGTGCTCCCGTCGCCCGGGTCCGCCGGGCGGCCGGGCGGACGGACCCCGCCCGCGACGGTCACCGCACGCGGGAGCCTTGTCGACTCGCGGCGCCCGCAGGTCCGCGGGGCAGCGGCGCCGCCGCCCGATCCGGGCACTTCTCCCAAGGAGAGCAACGCATGCAGCGTCCGCACACACAAGAGGCCGGGGCACTGGCCGCAGGCGGCGGCGCCGGCGCCCCCGCCGGGCAGCGCACCGGTGCCTCGGCGACCTTCGCCGAACTGCTCAAACGGGTCAAGGCGGAGGGCCTCCTCGACCTCGACCCCCGGTACTACGTGGGCAGGCTGGCCCTCAACACCACCCTGCTGCTGATCGGGTTCGCCGCCTTCTTCGCGCTGGGCGACTCCTGGTGGCAACTGCTCACGGCCCTGTGGATGGGCCTGTGCGGCGGCCAGTCGGCGTTCATGTGGCACGACGCCGGCCACAAGGCGATGTTCCGCAGCAAGAAGGCCGCCTCCGCGGTCGGCTACCTCCACGCCAACCTGGTCAACGGGGTCAGCTACGGCTGGTGGGTCAACCACCACAACCGGCACCACTCCAACCCCAACCACCTGGACATGGACCCGGACATCGGCCGGCGCACCGCGATCTTCGACCTCAAGCAGTACCCGAGCCGCAAGGGCACCCAGAAGTTCGTCGTGCGCTACCAGAGCGTGCTGTTCTTCGTGCTGCTGGTGCTGGAGGGCTTCAAGATGCTGAGGACGGCGGTCCTGTCGATCGCCCAGGGCAAGACCAGGCGGCCCGCCCTGGAGACGTCCCTCATCCTGCTGCGCGCCGCCGTCTACCTCGGTCTCGTCTTCACCCTCCTGTCCCCGGGCCTCGCGGTCGCCTTCGTCCTGGTCCAGCACGCCGCCCTCGGCGTCTACTTCGGGATGATCTTCGCCCCGAACCACAAGGGCATGGACGTCCGCGACGGCGAGGAGGAAACCCTGGACTGGCTGGAGCGCCAGGTCCTCACCTCCCGCAACATCCGCCCCAACCGGCTGGTCGACTTCCTCTACGGCGGCCTCAACTACCAGGTCGAGCACCACCTGTTCCCGGCCATGCCGCAGAAGAACCTGGGGCGCGCCCGGGAACTGACCATGGAGTACTGCGCCGAGCGCGGGGTGCCGTACCACGAGGTCGGGTTCTGGGCCTCGTACCGCGAGGTCGCCGCCTATCTGCACGAGGTCAGCGCGCCGGTGCGGCGCGGTGACGTGGACGAGCAGCTCCGGCGCCGGGCTGCCGAGGCCGCCTGAGCCGCACCGACGTCCGCCCGCCCCAAGGAGCTCACCCCATGTCCCAGACCACCGCGGCGGCGGGCGGTGTCACCGCTCCCGTCCCGATCGGGGTCCGCCTGGACCGCATCCCGATCACTCCGCTGCACCGCAGGCTCACCGCGGTCATCGGCGTCGGCCTGTTCTTCGACACGTTCGAGAACAACCTGTCGGGCACCATCGGCAAGGTGCTGCAGAGCGACTTCGGCTTCGGCACCACCTCGCTCAAGCTCGTCCTGGCCTCCGTGTTCGTCGGCCAGTTCATCGGTTCCCTGACGCTCGGCCGGATCGCCGACCGGTTCGGCCGGCGCCGGGCCTTCCTGGTCAACCTCGCCATCTACTCGGTCTTCTCCCTGCTCGGCGCCTTCTCCCCGAACGCCACGTGGCTGATCGCCACCCGCTTCCTCGCCGGTGTCGGCATCGGCGCCGAACAAGCCCTGTCCGACTGCTACCTGGCCGATGTGCTGCCCGCGAAGAAGCGCGGCCGGTTCATCGCCTGGGCCTACACCCTCGCCTTCTGCGGCGTGCCCGCGGTGGGCTTCGCCGCCCTGTGGCTGGTGCCGCTGACACCGCTGGGCGTGGCCGGCTGGCGCTGGCTGTTCGTGCTCGGCGCGCTGGGCTCGGCGGTCGTGTGGGTGCTGCGCCGGCAGCTGATCGAGTCCCCGCGCTGGCTGGCCGCGACCGGCCGGACCGCGGAGGCCGAGGAACTGGTGGCCCGGATGGAGGCGGAGGCGGCGGGCCGCGGACCGACTCCGCGGACGCCCGGGCCGGCGCGCCGCGGACTGCGTCCGGAGACACCCGGGCCGGCGCAGCCGGACACCGTCGCCGAACGGTCCGGCCTGCGCGACGTCTTCCGGCCCGGCCTGCTCCGCCGCACCCTCGTGCTCTGGCTGTTCTGCGTGCTGTCGGTCGTCGGCTACTACGGCTTCGGCACCCTCGCCCCGCAGATCGTCGCGGCCAAGGGCTACGGCGTCGTTGCCGGTCTCGGCTTCACCGCACTGTCCTTCCTCGGCTACCCGGTGGGCTCCGCGCTCGCCCTGCCCGTCGTGGACCGCATCGAGCGGCGCACCCTGATCGCGCTGTCGGCGACCGCGATGGTCGTGGCCGGACTCGGCTTCGGCTACGCGGACTCGGCCGCGCTGATCGTCACCAGCGGCTTCGCGTACACCCTCTGCAGCAACGTCTTCTCCAGCGTCTCCCACGTCTACCTGTCCGAGCAGTACCCCACCGAGATCCGGGCCACCGCATCAGGCGCCGCCTACTCGCTGTCCAAGCTCAGCGCCGCCGCACTGCCGTTCGTGCTGCTGCCGGTGCTGGACGCGCACGGCGCCGGCGCCCTGTTCACCGTCATCGCCGCCGCCATGTCCGTCCTCGCGGCCACCGTGCTGACCCTGGGCGAGCGCACCACCGGCCAACCGGTCCAGTGAACCCATCGGCTGCCAGAAGGAGTTGAGCATGGCCTACGTCATAGGACTGCCCTGCGTCGACGTCAAGGACCGCTCCTGCATCGACGAATGCCCCGTGGACTGCATCTACGAGGGCCGCCGCGCCCTGTACATCCATCCTGAGGAGTGCGTGGACTGCGGCGCCTGCGAACCGGTGTGCCCGGTCGACGCGATCTACTTCCAGGACGACCTGCCCGAGGAGTGGGGCGCCGACCACGCGGCCTCCAACGCCGCCTTCTTCGACGTCCTCGGCGCACCCGGCGGGGGCGGCTCACTCGGCCCCCAGGACCATGACTCCCCGCTGGTCAGCGCCCTGCCGAAGGGGGTGGCGGTGGGATGAGCGGCATCCTCGCCGGCAAGCGGATCCTGGTGACCGGAGTCGTCACGGACGCCTCCATCGCCTTCCACGTGGCCCGGATCGCCCAGGAGGAGGGAGCCGAGGTCCTGCTGACCGGGTTCGGGCGGCTGGCCCTCGTCGAGCGCATCGCGGCCCGGCTGCCCGAGCCCGCCCCGGTGATCGAGCTGGACGTCACCGACCAGGGCCTCCTGGGCAGCCTCGCCGAGCGGATCGGCGAGCACGTCGACTCCCTCGACGGCGTCGTCCACTCCATCGCCCACGGCCCCCGGGGCGCCTTCTCCTTCCTCGACGGCACCTGGGGCGACGTCTCGACGGCCGTGCACGTCTCGGCGTACTCCCTGAAGTCCCTCACCACGGCCTGCCTGCCGCTGCTGGAGCGGCGCGGCGGCTCGGTCGTGGGCCTCACCTTCGACGCGACGGTCGCCTGGCCGCACTACGACTGGATGGGCGTGGCCAAGGCCGCCCTGGAGTCCACCAGCCGCTACCTCGCCCGCGACCTCGGCCCCCGCGGCATCCGCAGCAACCTCGTCGCGGCCGGCCCCCTGCGCTCCATGGCCGCCAAGTCCATCCCCGGCTTCGCGCACCTGGCCGACGTGTGGGAGACCGACCGGGCCCCGGCCGGCTGGGACCTCACGGACCCCGACCCGGTCGCCCGCGCGGTCGTGGCCCTGCTGTCGGACTTCTTCCCGCGCACCACGGGCGAGATCGTCCACGTGGACGGCGGGGTGCACATGACGGGCGCGTGAGCGACGCGCCACAAAGGGGCGGGAGTCGAGGTCGTAGCCTCAACTCCCGCCCCTTCGTCGCGCGTTACCCGGTCGTCCCGCCCGGCAGGATCCGACGGAAGCCCGTGTACGGCACCAGCGCCTCGGGCAGCAGCACCGAGCCGTCGTCCTGGACGCCCTGCTCCAGCAGCGCGGCCACCGTGCGGCCGATCGGCAGGGCCGAGCCGTTGAGGGTGGCGGCCGGGGTCTTGCGGCCGTCGGCCCCCTTCACCCGGATGTCGGCGCGGCGCGCCTGGAAGGTGCCGCAGTCGGACACCGAGGAGATCTCCCGGTAGGAGCCGCCGCCCGGCAGCCACACCTCGATGTCGTACGTCATCCGGGCCGAGAAGCCCATGTCGCCCGCGGGCAACAGCACGGTGCGGAAGGACAGTTCGAGTCGGCGCAGACACTCCTCCGCCTGCCCGACCATCAGCTCCAGCTGCTCCTGGGCGTCGGCCGGCGCGCAGATCCGCACCAGCTCCACCTTCTCGAACTGGTGCAGGCGCAGGACGCCCCGGGTGTCCCGGCCGTACGCGCCCGCCTCCGCGCGGAAGCAGGGGGTGCGCGCGGTGAACGCGTACGGCAGCGCCCGCGCGTCCAGGAGCTGTCCGGCCACCAGATTGGTCAGCGGTACCTCGGCGGTCGGGATCAGGAACAGTTCCCGGTCGCCGACCTGGGTGCGGAACAGGTCCTCCTCGAACTTGGGCAGTTGCCCGGTGCCGGTCATGGTGTCGCGGCTGACCAGGAAAGGCACCGACTGCTCGGTGTAGCCGTGCTCGCTGGTGTGCAGATCGAGGAAGAAGTCGCCGAGGGCCCGCTCGAGCCGGGCCCCGGCACCGCGCGCGACGCTGAACCGGGCGCCGGAGAGCCCGGCCGCGGCGGGGGAGTCGAGGATGCCGAGCGCCTCGCCGATCTCGGCGTGGTGCCGGGCGCCGGCCGCCGGACGCGTGGCCGGCCCCCCGCGCCGTACCTCCACCGCCTCCTTCTCCGAGTCGCCGTCCGGTACGGCGTCCAGCGGGAGGTTGGGGATGCCGAGCAGCAGGTCGGTCAGCCGGCCGGCGGCCGTGCGGGCGGCGCCCTCCGCCAGCTGCACCTCGGTGCGCAGCGCCCGGGCGGCCTCCTTCTCCGCCTCGGTGGGCGGACCGGAGCGGCGGGCCTTGGCGGTGCGGTTCAGCTCCGTGCGCAGCCGGGTGACCTCGGCCTGCGTGCCCGAGCGGGCGCGCAGTGCGGTGCCCAGGGCGTTCAGGTCGAGGGCGTGGCGGCGGCGGGCCAGGCGCCGTACGGCGTCCGGACCTGCCTCGACCAGCTCGTTCGGATCATGCATGGCGGTCTCCTGACAGGGCGGGGGAGGTGGGGGACGGCTCCGGTACGGGGGCCGCGGTGTGGCGGGTGCCGAGCAGGCGGTAGCGCAGCGGGTCGGCCGAGCGCAGACGGGCCGCGTGCAGCAGACCGCCGAGGGCGGCCAGCGGCAGCAGCCAGGGCAGGGCGGCGACGACCCTGGACGGGGAGCCGGTGAGCATGTCGAAGTTGCCGACCACCAGCCAGACGGACGCGGCGAGGCCTGCGAATCCGAGCAGCGGGGCCACCGTGTTCCGCCACCAGTGCCCGTGCCCCGTGCCGCGCAGCCGCAGTCCGAGCACCGACAGGGCGGCCAGCGCCTGCAGGGCGACGACGCCCAGGGTGCCGAGGCCGAGCATGCTGGTGGTCAGGTCGGCGTACGGGTCGAGACCGGCGACGGTGAAGCCGGCCACGACCAGCGTGGTCAGCGCGCTCTGCGCGAGGCTCGCCCGGTGCGGGGAGCGGTGCCGGGGGTGCTCGGCGGCCAGCGCGGCCGGCAGCAGACCGTCCTCGGCGAGCACCTGCGCATAGCGGCCCGCGGCGCTGTGCAGGGCCAGCGTCGCCGCGAACAGGCTGGTGCAGAGCAGGATCTGCAGCCCGGTGCTGCCCGCCCCGCCGAGGAAGTCGTCGCCGAGGACGAAGAACAGGTCGCCCATCTGCCGGCCCGCGACCTCGCGCACCCGGTCGCTGCCGACCGCGCCGACCGCCAGCCAGCTGGTGAGCGCGTAGAAACCGGCGATCAGGACGACGGCCGCGTAGGTGGCGCGGGGCACGCTGTGCTGCGGGTCCCTGGCCTCCTTGCCGTACAGGGCGGCCGACTCGAAGCCGATGAAGGAGACGAACGCGAACATCAGCGAGACGCCGACGCCGTGCCCCGCGGCGACGTGCGGGGAGAACGAGGCGGCGGGCAGTGCGTGCAGGCCGTGCCGGGCGAGGATCGCCACGTCCAGCGCGGCCAGGACGCCGATCTCGCCGAGCATCAGCAGGGCCAGCACCCGGGCGCTGAGCGCGATCTCCCGGTAGCCGAGGACCGCCGTCAGCAGCAGGCCGACGGCCGCGCACCACTCCCAGGACACCGTCAGTCCGTGGGCGGCGAAGACCAGGTGGGTGAAGTAGCCGAGCGCGCCCGCGAGGCCGATGGTCGCGCAGTTGTAGGAGAGCAGGGCGACATACCCGGCGGCGACCGCGGGCGGCCGGCCGAGCCCGTCGGCGACGGAGGCGTAGAAGCCGCCGGAGCCTCCGGTACGGCGGGCGCTGACCGCGTACCCGACCGAGAAGCACAGCAGCGTGACTCCGGCGAACAGGAAGGCCGCGGGTACGCCCGCGCCGTCACCGAAGGCGAAGGCGAGGGGGACGGTGCCGACCATGGCGGAGAGCGGGGCCGCGGCGGCGACGATGAGGAAGAGGATGTGCCCGGTGCCGAGCCGACCGGACGCAGGTGGGGAACCGCTGGTGGACATGGAGAACTCCCGTACTGCTCCGAGGGGTGGGGGAGGGGGACGTGCAACAGCCGCCCGCGGCGCACCTGCGGACGGCTGTCTGGCGCCGGCGTCGTACCGCGTCAGGCGGGAGCGATCGCCAGTGCCGTGTTCTGCCCACCGAACCCCAGCGAGTTGCTCAGCGCGAGGTCGATCGGCATCTCGGTGACGGTCTGGGCCAACTTGACCTCGATCCGGGGATCGGGCATGACCAGGTTGGCGACGGGCGGGATCAACTCGTGCTCCACGCTGAGCACGGCGAACGCGGCCTCGACCGCGCCGGCGGCGCCCAGCAGATGACCGGTGACTCCCTTCGTGGAGGTGACCAACGGATCCCCGCGCAGGGTCCGCCGGATCATCCGGGCCTCCGACAGGTCGTTCAACGGCGTCGAAGTCCCATGGGCGTTGACGTGCTGGACGTCGTCCGGATCGGCACCCGCATCGGCCAGCGCCGCGCGTACCGCAGCCTCGATACCCGCACCGTCGGGATGCGGCGACGTCATGTGATGCGCGTCAGCGGTCGCGCCGTACCCGATGATCCGGCCGTGGATGTGCGCACCGCGGGCGCGGGCGTCCGCGACACGCTCCATCACGAGGATCCCGGCGCCCTCGCCGGCGACGAAGCCGTCCCGGTCCACGTCGAACGGGCGGGAGGCGGCCGCCGGGTCGTCGTGCCGCCTGGACAGGGCGCCCATCTGTGCGAACCCGGCCATGACCAGCGGGGTGATCATGGCTTCGCTGCCGCCCGCCAGCACGATGTCGCACCGGCCGAGCGCCAGCAGGTCCCGGGCCGTCCCGATGGCGGTCGCACCCGAGGCGCAGGCGGTCGCCACCACCAGGTTGGGTCCGGTCGCCCCGAACTCGATGGCCGTCTGACCGGCCAGCATGTTCGGCAGCTGCATGGGCAGCAGCAGCGGCGACACCCGGTCGGCACCGTACTCGAGCAGCACATGGTGCTGTTCCTCGACGGTGCCGGGGCCGCCGTCGGCGCAGCCCAGCACCACACCCACGCGGGCGCCGTCCCAGGTCTGCGGGTCGAGGCCCGCGTCGGCCACCGCCTCGTGGGCGGCGACCAGCGCGAACTGCACGAACCGGTCCAGGCGGTGCGCCCGCCGGGCACTCAGCAGGGTCTCGGCGTCGAAGCCGGGCACGCGGCAGGAGATCTGTACGGGGTTGTCCGCCAACACCGGATCGAGGGCGGCGGCCGGCCTGCCGTCGCAGACCGCCGCCCAGCTCGGCCCGACCCCGATCCCACCCGGGGTGACCAGGCCGAGCCCGGTGACGGCGATGTCCGTCCCGGCCATCAGACCGTCGCGCTCCGCTCCTCCATCAGCCGGACCATGTCGGCCACGGTCCCGGCCTCCAGGAGGTCGTCGTCGCTGATGTCCAGGTCCAGCTCGGACTTCAGCAGCAGCGACAGCTCCACCACGGCCAGCGAGTCCAGCTCGATGTCCTCCCGGGTGGCCTCCGGAGTGATCGACTCGGGCGACACCTTGAGTTTGTTGGACAGGATTTCCTTGAGCTGCTCGAGCATGTCGGTTCCTTTCGAAGGTGTACGCGCCCCGCGTACCGCTGAATCGATATGAGTTGCTGACGATCGGTCAGATGATTTGCAGCTCGGGCCAGATGACCGTGGTGGCACCCCAGGACAGTCCCCCGCCGAACGCGGTGAGCAGCACCCGGTGGCCCGTGGCGAGCCGGCCCTCGGCGGTGGCCTCGGCGAGCAGCAGCGGAATCGAGGCGGCGCCGGTGTTGCCGACCCGCGCGATGTTGCTCAGCTGCCGCCCGGCGGGGATGCCGAGCCGGTCCGAGACGGCCTGAAGGATCCGGGCGTTGGCCTGGTGGGCCACGAACCGGTCGATGTCGCCGAGCTGCCATCCGGCCCGCTCGGCGGCCTCGGTGGACACGGTGGTCATGTGTTCCACCGCGTGCCGGTACGTGTCCCGGCCGAGCATCCGGAAGTAGTGGTCCTCCGGGGCGACCGGCCGGTCGGTGGACCGCTGCCGGGAGCCGCCCGCCGGAACCTCGATCAGATGGCTCAGCTCGCCGTCACTGCCGAGCACCAGGGGACCGATCGCCCCGGGCTCGTCGGCCGTGCCGGCGCGCAGCACCACCGCGCCCGCGCCGTCCGCGAAGATCACCGCGGTGGAGCGGTCCTCGGGGTCGATGATCGTGGTGAAGGCGTCCGCGGCGATCAGCAGCACCCGGTCCGCGATCCCGGCCGCGATGAGTCCCGCGGCCGAGGCCAGGCCGTACAGGAACCCGGAGCAGACGGCAGCCACGTCGAAGGCGGGCACCTGCCCGAGCCCCAGCCGCGCGGCCACCTGCGGTGCGGTCGCCGGGCAGGGCTGGTCCGGGGTGGTGGTGGCCAGCACCACCGCCCCGACCTGCTCGTCGCCCGCCGACTTCAGCGCCCGCAGGCCCGCCTCCACCGCCAGGTCGCCGGTGGAGGTGCCCGGGGAGACGACGTACCGCTCGGCGATCCCGGTGCGCGACCGGATCCAGGCGTCGGAGGTGTCGAGGCGGGCGGCCAGGTCGTCGTTGGTCACCACGTTGGGCGGGACGTACGACCCGATGCCGGTGACGACCGCGGCCCGCCCGGTGCTCATGCGCCGGCCTCCGAGGCGAGGACCCCGACCGGCAGGCCCATGTAGTCCATGCGGACCTCGGCCATCTCGTCGGTCCACTGCTCGGCCATGTCGTAGCGCTGCTCGGCGGTGGTGTCGAGGAGCCGGACGCCCGGCCAGATCTCGTAGTCGCCGATCTTCTCGGCGTGCTGGAGCATGCCCTCCTGGAACAGCTCCTCGCGGTGGATGACGAACTCCCGGTCCGGGATCTCGTCCCACAGCTTCACGCCCGAGCGCAGGATCTCCAGCAGCCGCGGCTTGTACTCCGGGTGCGCGGCGACGTGGTCGCGCAGGATGGTGCTGGCCACGGTGAGGTGGCGGATCTCGTCGATGGCGGTGCCGCGCGAGATCTCGCCGGTCGCCGGGGAGAGCGGGGTCCACTTGCGCTCGCTCAGCTCGGCCGCCGGGGCGAGCACGCCCTCGATGATGATGGCGAACACGGCGACCCCGCCGGGGAAGTCGGCCTGGTCCCGGACGATGTCCAGGGTGAAGTCCACCACCGGGTCCAGGACCCGCTTGCGGTAGTCCCGGGCCATCTCCTCGACGTCCGTCAGCAGCGTGCTCGCCGGGACGCCCAGCTCCACCAGGTGCCGGCGGAAGACCCGGGCGTGCCGGGCCTCGTCGATCAGCTGGGTGGCGTAGAACTCCATCTGCGGGATGCCGGGCGCGATCGACACGTAGTGGCCGAGCAGCCGGGTCGCCAGTTCCTCGGCCAGCGCCCGGAAACCGAACTCCAGGACCAGTGCCTCGCGCAGCGGGCCGGGTGCCTTCAGGAAGTCGGGCGTGAGCGCGTTCTCGTGGTGGCCGGTCACGCCGCGGTCGCGCAGCGTGCCCTGGGCCACCGAGGTGATCCAGTAGGCGAGGTCGCACTCCTCGGGGCCGAGGGTGAGTTCCTTCGCGCCGTCCAGCAGACCGGGTGCCTTCTCCCAGTCCGCTTCGGGTGCTACGGGTGCGGTCATGATGCGGCGGCCTCCTTCGCCGGGCGCAGGGAGCCGGCGTACAGCCCGCCGGCGTAACTGAACAGCGGGAGCCCGTCGTTCGCCGTGGCGCGTACGACATGGCCGAGCAGCAGTTCGCTGTCGCCCGCCGCGTGTGCGGAGTGGAACCGGCAGACGTAGTGGGCGAGCGCGCCCGCGATCAGCGGGGCGTGCGCGTACCGGTCCGCCGTCCAGGCCAGGCCCGTGAAGGCCTCGTCGCCGTCGGGCCGGCCGCTGTCGGCGAACCGCCGGGCCACCTCGGCCTGGCCGCCGCCGAGCACGTTGATCGCGAACCGGCCCTCGGCCACGGCCAGCCGGGCGAACGACGACCCGGCCCGCAGCACCACCCCGACCAGCAGAGGTGAGCGCGAGACGAGGGTCACCGTGCTCGCGGTGGTGCCGTGCATCCGGTCCTCGGGGCCGGTGGTCAGCACCGACACCGGGGAGGCCAGGTGGTACAGGGCTCGGCGGCGTTCGGCCGGGTCCTGCCGGACCGGTCGCCGTACGTCGGTCGCGGTGGTCATCGCACGGCCTCCGTCTCCCGTACCACCGGCCGCGCCGGGACGTGCCCGACCGGCACCGGGTCCATGGCGTGCCCGACCGGCTTCGGGTGGGGCAGGCCCAGATCGTCCAGCAGCCGCAGATAGCCCTCCTGGCGTACCGGCTCGAAGGGCAGCGCGAAGGACTTCATGAAGTTGCCGAACAGGCCCCGGTCGCCGAACAGATGGAACGGCAGCACCAGCAGCGCCCACTCGGGCTCGACCAGCCAGCACCACAGCGCGGCCACCGCGCCCTGCGTGATCAGGCTGTGCATGACGTTGTAGAGGACGTAGTACGCCTTGTGGATCGGCCGGCCGCCGCTCTTCCTGAACGCGACGGCGCCGGGGATGTAGCCGATCAGGTCGATGTAGAGGAACAGTCCGAGCGCCGGCAGCCAGCGGATGTCGCCGAAGTGGTAGACGATCAGGCCGGTGGTGACGGCGAGGCCCACCAGGTACTCGGCGCGGTGCAGCGAGTACGTGCGCGGTGTCTCGAAGGGGTTCGCCTGGTCCATGGTCAGCTCCTCGCGGGGGCCTAGGCGCCGACCGCGGCGGGCGTGGTGAGTTCGATGCCGCCCGTGATGCGCGCGGCCGGGTAGAGCCCGGTCAGCGCCCAGGCGACGGTCTCCTTGATGACCCGTTCGGCGATCGGGTCGAGGATGCCCTCCAGGCTCGGGATGCCGAAGTCGAAGTCGGCGTCGAAGCGGACGGCGACGTCCGCGCCGTCCTGCCGGAACGACCAGATCCCCGTGAAGGAGTCGAAGTCGCCGTCGGACTGCTCGAAGCGGATCTCGCCGCTCTCCGGCAGCACGGTGTCGTCCTCGGTCCAGCGCAGCAGACCGCTGCGGAAGTGCAGCTCCCAGCTGGAGGAGGCCTTCGGGTCGGGGTAGGAGGTGTGCACGGTGGTCGCGTTGACGTGGGGCGCCAGGTCCGGGTACCTCTCCCAGCGCCGTACGGCGTGCAGGACCGTTTCGGCCTGCTCCGCGGGTATCAGGGCATCGAGTTCGACGTGCCGCACGATCAGTTACCGCCTTCCGGCATCTTGGCCGCGCCCCTGACGAGGTCGCGGGTGGCCAGGTCGAAGGAGTTGACGAGGAAGTCCACGTCGGTGTCGTCCAGCACGGCGGGCGGGGTGAACCGCACCACCGAGCTGCCGTTCATGGAGTGGTTGGCGACCACGCCGTGGTTGAACAGCTCGATCAGCAGCTCACCGGCGAGGCCGGCCTCCACGAGCTCCACGCCGATGAGCAGGCCCCGGCCGCGCACGTCCACGACCAGCTCGGGGATGTTGCGGTGGGCGACCTCCGCGATCCGCGGCAGCAGCCGGGCGCCCAGGTCCATGGCCCGGGTGATCAGGCGCTCCTCCTTGACGGCCCGGATCGCGCCCTGCACCGCGGCCATCAGTACCGGCTGCCCGGAGAAGGTGGCGGTGTGGACGTAGGGGTCCTTGTCGAAGGGGCGGAACGCCTTGCGGGTGGCGACGGCAGCCGACACCGGCATCACCCCGCCGCCGAGCGCCTTGCCGGTGAGCAGGACGTCCGGGACGACGCCCTCGATGTCGGCGCCCCACCACTCGCCGAGCCGTCCGAAGCCGGTCTGCACCTCGTCGAGGATCAGGAAGCCCTCGTACGCGCGGACCAGCTCCTCGACCCGCTTGAGGTAGCCCTTCGGCGGGATGATCACCCCGCCCTCGCCCTGCACCGGCTCCAGGATCACGCACACCTCGCCCGGGTGCGCCCGCAGTTCCGCCTCCAGGGCGTCGGCGTCGCCGAACGGCAGGTGCTGGAAGTCGGGCACGAGCGGGCGGAACGGAGCCTGGTAGACGTCCTTCGCGGTCGCAGACAGGGCGCCCAGCGTCTTGCCGTGGTAGCCGCCGCGCATGGAGATCGTGCGCTTGAAGCCGCCCGCGCGGGCCAGCTTCAGGCCGGTCTCCACCGCCTCCGCGCCGGACAGCGCGAAGTGCACCCGGTCGAGCCCGGGCGGCAGCACCGAGACCAGGGCCTCGGCGGCGCGGGCCACCGTCGGCTCCAGCAGGATCCGGGTCGCGGTGGGGTGGGTGCGCAGCTGGCGCTCCACCTCCTCCAGGACGATCGGGTGGCGGGCGCCCATGATGAACACGCCGTAGCCGCCGGCGTTCAGGAAGCGCTCACCGTCGCTGGTGGTGAGCCAGGCGCCCTCCGACGCCACCTCCATATGACTGCCGAACAACTCGGCGAGCGTGGCCCGGCCCTTGCTCAGATGGGCGCGGTACAGGTTGAGGATCTCGGCGTCGACGGCCGACGCCGCCGGCGGTCCGGGCGATTCCTGGATGACGGTCACGTGTCGCTCACTCCAAAGGGGGGTGGGTCATGAGGTCGGTGGGGTGCAGCGCCCCCAAGGGGCGCAGGGCCCTGTCGATATGCGGCTCCGCCGCGTGGGCGCGACCAGCCGCATATGGCCCGCAGCCGCCCACTCGGCTCTGCCGACCGAGCTCTACGCCAAGACCAGCGGTCCTCCGCCGAAATACGCGAGCAGCGGCTCCGCGGCGGCGATACGGGACGGCGGATGGAAGGCCAGGGCACGAGTAGCGGCAGCGGCCTGCGCGCTCGCCGGATTGCTGATGAAGTCCAGCCCCCCGAGCAGCTCCAGCGCCCGGGCCACCATGTCCGGCAGAGCGCTCTGCACCGCGTACCGCGCGACCAGCACCCGGGCCACCGACTCCTCATCGACCGGCTCCGGACCCGTGCCGCGGGCCACGCCCTCCAGCAGTGCGAGGGCGGCCTCCATGTCGACGGCGAGCGCGGTCCGCTCCTCGACGCTGCCCTGCTGCCGCTCCAGCACCTGCTCCACCAGGGCGGCGGCGGAGCCCGCGTACCCGGCGGAGATCAGCATCTCGAACCAGACGAAGCCGGCCGACTGCAGGTCGTCGAGGCGGGTGGGGTCGTCGGCGCCGGCCCGCACGACCATCTCGGCCGGGACGAACACGTCCTCCAGGCGCACCTCGTCGCTCTCCGCGCCGGCCAGCAGGTCGTTGCCCCAGAACGGGTGCACGGTCATGCCGGGCGCGTCGGCGGGCACCAGAGCGAGTGCCAGCTCGGGCTCGCCGCCCTCCTCGCCGTGGATGGCGATGGACGCGGTGAGCAGGCTCATCGAACGGGACAGGCTGCACGGCTTCTTCGAGCCCGACAGCAGGAACCCGCCCTCGACCGGACGCGCGGTCACGGCCGGCTTCAGGATGTTCTGCGCGGTACGGCCCTCGGCCCAGCCGGAAGCCATCACCTGCTGCTCCGGCACGATCCGGTGCAGCAGCTCGGTCTGCGCGTCGGTGAGCCGGCCCGCCTTGACCGCCAGCGAGTACAGCATGGCCGCGGTGAAGTGGTGCATGGACACGGCCGCGACCAGCGACGGCGACAGGGCGCCGAGAGCCAGCTGCACGCGCAGCGCCTCCAGCGGGGCGGCACCGTGGCCGCCGTAGGACTCGGGGATGAGCAGGCCGACCCCGCTGTGGATCCGGAACAGGTCGATCACCGGACTGCCGGGCCGCTCCCGCTCGGCGTACGGAATCTGCTCCAGCTCCTTGAGCAGTCCGGGGTGGAACCGTTCGCAGACGGTCCGGGCAGCATCGAGGGAACGCACGGGAAACCTCCGGAAGACTTCGGGACGGTCGGTCAGGCGCCGAAGACCGCGTCGTACGGGCTCACGTCGCGGGCGATGCTGACTCCCTGGATGTGGGAGGTCTTGAGCATCGGGTAGTTGGCCTCGCCGAAGGCGCCGCCGGTGCGACCGGTGCCGCCGTGGCTCGGCAGATACGGCAGGAAGCCGATGTGGGAGTCGTTGACCTTCAGCAGACCGCCGTTCACCACGCGGCGCACGAAGGTCTCGATGACGTGGTCGGAGCGCGACCACAGGGAGTTGCGCAGCCCGTAGTCGTTGCTGTTGACAAACTGCAGGAAGGACTCGAGGAGGGCGTCGTCGTGGTCGCGTTCGGCGACCACGATCGGGATCAGCGGGAAGAACGTCTCCTCCCGGACCACGTCGTACGTCCGGGCCCGGTCCAGGCCGTCCACCCGCACCACCGTCGGCTGCAGGAAGACACCCGTCTCGGACACCGTGCCGTCGACCTCGGTGCGGTTGCCGCCGGTGACCAGCTCGGCGCCGTTGTCCAGCGCCTGCCGCAGCAGCCGGAAGAACCGCTCGCTGCGCCTGACCGGCGACAGGAGCACGTCCTCCTCCTCGGGCAGGCCCGGCTTGATGCCCTTGACCTGCTCCTTCACCTCGGCGATCAGCGCCTCGGCGATGTCGGGGTGGACCAGCACGTAGTTGGGCACCATGCAGATCTGCCCGGAGCCGTAGAACGCCTCCGTGAGGGCCTCGGCCGCCCACTTCACGTCGGCGTCCTTCCACACCACGATGCCGTCGTTGCCGGCCAGTTCGAGGATCGGCTTCTTGCCGTGCGCCACGCATTGCTGCTCGAAGCGCAGGCCCTCCTGGCTGCCGCCGATGTAGAAGATGTCGTCGATCAGCGGGTCCGCGATCCAGCGGTCCATGGTCTGCTTCGGGTTGGAGCACACCGCGTTGAGCACACCGGCCGGCGCGTCGACCTCCTCCAGCAGCGGCGCGACGATGTCGCGCAGCAGCCACATGGTGGACAGGGCGATGCTGCGGGGCGAGCGCACCACCACGGCGTTGCCCGCCATCAGCGCGAGCACGCACAGGGCGGCGCTGGGCAGCGGGGCGTTCTGCGGCGGGTTGAAGGCGACCACACCGTCCGGCTGGCGGTGCAGGATCAGCTTGCGGCCGTTGTACTCCTTCTCGACCCGCATCTGCTTCAGGTACCAGCGCAGGGAGCCCGGGGCGTAGATCTGCAGCAGGCAGCTCAGCTCCCAGCGGGCCAGCTTCACGGGGTGGGATTCGGCGACCAGCATGCGCAGGAACTCGTCCTGGTGCTTGATCAGTTCCTCGCGGAACCGGGTGCCCAGTCGCATCCGCCTCTCCAGCGGAACGGCCGCCCAGTCGGGGGCGGCCGCGGCGGCCGCCTGGGTCGCCAGGTCGATGGCGGCGTCGTCCGCGATCGCGCAACGCCCGACGACGTAGGGGTGCTGGGCCGCCTCGGATTCCGGGTCCTGTTCGAGGGAGCGCTTCAGGCTCACGCTGGTGAACACGTCTTTCAGCAGGGAACGCCCGCTGACGGTGTAGACCCATCCGTCCCCGGCGACGTCCTTGCCCGCGATGTAGAGGTCGTAGCTCTTGAATCCGGAAGGTGCCTCAGCACTCTCCTCCTGCGCGGCTTCGCGAAGCATCTTCAGCCTTTCGGATATGGCGTGTGGATTTCTTGAAGCAATGCGAGCCTGACAGCGGAATCTGACCCCGCGCTGACACGTGACTGACCGCGCTGATCCGGCCAACGGGGCTGTACTCCGGCCGTCAGCGGGGTGTCAGCCCGCGCTGCTTGCATGACCGCATGCCACCTGTCGACAGCACGATCCAGCGATTGCGCGATCTGCCGCGCAGTGAACTCGCCGAAGAAATCGAGTCAATCGTCCTGGTGAAATTCAAGGCCGTGCTCCTCATGGACGATTCCGAGGATCTTCCCCTCGACGTCAGCTATTTCGATCTCGGCCTCACCTCGCTGCGGCTGACCGAGATACGGCAGAGCCTGGAGCAGCTCCTGGACCTGTCGATCAACGTCAACGTGCTCTTCAACGAGCCGACGATCGCCCACCTCGTGGACCACCTGACCCAGGCCATCCAGGAAGCTTGAGGAGTCGTTCCATGCCGCGTACGGAATCAGCGCAGGCGCCCGAGCCGGTCGCGATCGTCGGAATCGGTCTGCGGTTCCCCGGCGGCAGCGGCTCGCCCGACGAGTTCGACGCCTTCCTGAAGGAGGGCCGCAGCGGAATCGGGCCGATCCCCCGGGACCGCTGGGACGTCGACGCGTTCACGCCCGAGGGCCCTGACGACAAGGGCAAGATCATCGCCTCGGGCGGCGGGTTCCTGGACCGCATCGACCTGTTCGACGCCGGCTTCTTCAACATCTCCCCGAAGGAAGCCCGGTACATGGACCCCCAGCAGCGGCTGCTGCTGGAGACCGCCTGGCAGGCCCTGGAACACGCGGGCATCGACCCGGCGCCGCTGCGCCGCGGCAACGGCGGCGTCTACATCGGCGCCAGCTCCATCGACTACGCACTGGAGCTGGACTCGCTGCCGTACGAGGAGCTGGACGGCCATCTGGCGTCCGGCATCACCATGTTCCCGCTGTCGGGCCGCCTCTCGTACTTCCTCGGCTGGCGCGGCCCGAGCATGAGCGTCGACACCGCCTGCTCGTCCTCGCTGGTCGCCCTGCACCTCGCGGTGCAGGCGCTGCGCGGCGGCGAGACCGACATCGCGCTGTGCGGCGGCGTCAACGCCCTGCACCACCCGCGCATCCCTGTGATGTTCTCCAACGCGCAGATGCTCGCCCCGGACGGGCAGTGCAAGACCTTCGACGAGGCCGCCGACGGCTACGCGCGCGCCGAGGGCTGCGGGATCGTCGTCCTCAAGCGGCTCTCCGACGCCGAACGCGACGGCGACCGCATCCTCGCCCTGGTCCGCGGCACCGCCGTCGGACAGGACGGCGACAGCGCCGGCCTGACCGTGCCCAACGGCCCCGCCCAGGAGAAGGTCATCCGCAGCGCCCTGGCCGCGGCCCGTCTCGCGCCCGAGGACATCCAGTACGTCGAGGCGCACGGCACCGGCACTCCGCTCGGCGACCCCATCGAGTTCGGCGCCATCGGTGACGTGTTCGTCGACTCCCACACCAAGGACCGGCCGGTGCTGGTCGGTTCCGTGAAGACCAACCTCGGTCACATGGAGCCCGCCTCCGGCATCGTCGGCGTCATCAAGACCGTGCTGCAGCTGCGATCCGGCACGATCTACCCGCACATCAACCTCGACACCCCGTCCGGGCGCATCCCCTGGGACCTCTACCCGGTGCGCGTGCCCACCGCGTGCGAGCCCTGGAAGGCCGACGTACGGCGCGCGGTCGTCAACAGCTTCGGGTTCGCCGGGACCATCGGCGCGGTGGTGCTGGAGCAGGCGCCCGAGCCGGCCGAGAAGCTCTCCGAGGGCGGGGCCGCACCGGTGTTCACCCTGTCGGCGAAGAACGCCACCGCCCTGCGCGAACTGGCCGTCCAATACCGGAAGTTGGTGGAAGAGCAGCCCTTGTCGGCGCTCTGCCACAGCACCAACACCACCCGCACCCACCACCCCTACCGCATCGCCGCGCCGGTCACCGACCGCGCAGTGCTGGCCAAGCTCCTGGACCGGGCCGCCGAGCAGGAACACGAGGGGCCCTCCGGAATCCGCAAGACGGCCTTCATGTTCACCGGCCAGGGCTCCCAGTACGCCGGCATGGGCGCCGCCCTCTACGAAGCCCTGCCCGTCTTCCGGGCCCAAGTGGACGCGTGCGACCTGCTGTTCGCCCAGCACCTGGACCGCTCGGTGCGCGACCTGCTGCTCGGCACCGCCGCCGACCCCGAGGCGATCGACCGCACCGAGTACACCCAGCCCGCCCTGTTCACCCTGGAGTATGCCCTCGCCCAGCAGTGGATGGCCTGGGGTGTGCGCCCCAACGTGCTCATCGGGCACAGCATCGGCGAGGTCGTGGCCGCCGCTGTGGCCGGCCTGTTCGGCCTGGCCGACGCGGTCAAGCTGGTCGCCGCCCGCGCCCGGCTGATGCAGGCCGTGCGCACCGAGGGAGGCATGGCCGCCGTCGCCGCGCCCGTCGAGGAGGTCGCCCCGCTGCTGGAGGGCCGCGCCGACCTGGCCCTGGCCGGGATCAACGCCCCCGACCAGACCGTGATCTCCGGCGCCACCGCCGCCCTCGACGAGGTCGTCGGCATCCTCGCCGACCGGGGCGTCCGCGTCGACCGCCTCAAGGTCTCGCACGCCTTCCACTCCCCGCTGATGGCCGAGGTCTACGACGACTTCCGCGCCGCCCTCGACGGCATCACCTTCCACGAGCCGAGGATCAGCCTCATCTCCAACGTCACCGGACGCCTCGCCCGGTTCCGCGAGATCGGCGACCCCGACTACTGGGTGCGGCACATCGGCGAACCCGTCCGCTTCCTCGACGGCATCCGCGCCGTCGCCAAGCGCGGCCGGCACGCCCTGATCGAGGTCGGCCCGCAGGCCGGGCTCACCGCGCTCGCCCGGCGCAGTGTCACCGTCGAGGACCACCTCTGGCTGGCCGGCCTGCGCCGCCGCGACACCACGACCGCGACGACCCTGACCGCGCTCGCCGACTACTACGCCGCCGGGCTCGGCGTCTCCTGGGCCGACTACCACGCCGACCACCCCTCGCCGGCCCGGGTGGACCTGCCGACGTACGCCTTCCAGCGCAAGCGCTACTGGCTGCCCTCCGTCACGCCCCGCCGCTCCACCGCGAACGGCACCGCACGCCACCTGCTGCTCGGCACCGAGGAGCGGTTCGCCAGCGGCGTGCGCGAGTTCACCGCGGAGTTCACCACCGAGGAACTCGGCGCACTCGCCGACCTCGCCGACGGCGGCCGTACGGTCCTGCCGGCCGGCGCCTACGTCGACCTGCTGCTCGCCGTGCAGGACGCGGTCCAGGGCCACGCCCGCTCGGCCGTCCGGGACCTGTTGCTGCTCGCCCCGCTGGAGCTGCCCGCCGACACCGTGACCGCGCTGACCACCCGCTGGCGGCCGCGCCCGGGCGGCGGCGCCGAGGTCGAGGTGTTCACGGTCGTCGGCGGCGAGGAGAACCTGCACGCCACCGCCGTCGTCGCCGCCGAACGCGAACCCCTCGTCCCCGTCTCCGAACTGGCCGAGCTGGACGCCACCCTGGCCCCGCCCGGACAGCAGATCGACGACGAGGACATCTACACCGACCTCGCCTCCGTAGGCCGCCCGCAGGGACCCCGCATGCGCCTGCTGCTGCGCGCCGCCCGCCACGGCGACGGGCTGGTCACCGGCGAGCTGACCGGCCGCGACGCCACCGCCGTCGAGCACGTCCCGGCGGAGCTGCTGGAGGCCGCCGTCCAGGCCCTGGTCGTCCTCGACCCCGAGGGGCCGGTGTTCGTGCCCCGCGAGATCGCCTCCGTACGGCACTTCCGCAAGCCGCGCGGCGAGCTGCTGCGGGTCCTCGCCCGGGTCCGCGGCGAGCAGGACCGGCGCCTGGCCGACGTGCTGCTGCTGGAGAACGGCGACCCGGTCGCCGAGCTGCTGGGCGTCCGCATGGCCCGGCCCGAGGGCCGCGGCGGCCGCCGCCAGTTCCTGCACCGCCCCGACTGGGTGCGCCGGGCGCTGCCCGCCAAGGAGCACGCGCCGGCCCGGCACGTCGTCCTGCTCGACCCGTCCGCGGTCCGCGCCGCCGAACTCGCCGCCGAGCCCGGCCTGAAAGTCACCTGGCTGCCCGAACTCACCGACCTCAAGGCCGCCCTGGAGGACCCCACCGTCACCGACGTCTGCCGCGTCTGGCGGCAGCACCCGGCGCCGATGTCCGCCGGCCGGCTGCGCGCCGAGTGCGAGGACAACTACCGCGAACTGCTCACCCTGACCGGCGCGTTGGACGCCTCCGGCGCGCCCCGGCCGCCCCGGCTGTGGCTCGTCACCGAGGGCGCCCAGTGGCTGCCCGGCGACCCGGCCGGCGACGGCGGGCACCTCGGCGCCGCCACCCTGTGGGGCTTCGGCCGGGTGCTGCTGGCCGAGTACCCGCAGTACCGGACGACCCTGGTGGACCTCGCCCCGGGCAGCGGCCTCGCCCCGCTCGCCGACGAGTGGCGCAGCGAGCCGCCCGGCGAGTACCAGGTCGCCCACCGCCCCGGCCGCCGCTATGTGCGCCGGCTCCTCGCCGGCGACGAGAGCCTCACCTGGAGGGGAGGCTTCGAACTGCGGGCCCCCGACTCCGGCGACCTGTCCGACCTCGCGCTCGCCGCGGTCACCGAGCGGGCGCCCGGGGCCGAGGAGGTCCAGGTCCGCGTGCACACCGTAGGCCTGACCGCCGAGGACGCCCGCACCGCCCTCGACACCGGCCGAGCCGAGCGCTCGGAGGCGGACGCGGCCGAGGAGGAACCGCCGCCGCTGCTCGGCCGGCTGGCCCGCGGCGCGGTCCTCGCCGCGGCCGCCGGCACCGGTTTCGCACCCGGCGACGAGGTCCTCGTCCGCCACGACGGCACGTTCCGCTCCACGCTCACCGTCCCCGCGGTGGCCGTCGTCCACGCCACCGGCTCCGACGACACCGCGCCCCGCTTCCGGCTGGACGAGACCGGCGAGGCCCTGCGCACCGCCCTGTCCGACCCCGCCGGACGTGCCTGGGTGACGCTCCCCGAGGACCCGGCCGGGGAACGGGCCGACCGCGTCGAGGAGGGCCCGGCCGGGCTGCGCGCCGACCGCACCTACCTGGTCACCGGCGGTCTCGGCGGCCTGGGCCTGGTCACCGCCCGCAAGCTGGTCGCCCTCGGCGCCCGGCACCTGACCCTGGTCAGCCGCAGCGGCCGGGCAGCCGAGGAGGCCTCACCGGTCCTCGCGGACCTCGCCGCCGACGCCGAACTCGACGTCGTACGCGCCGACATCTCCCGCGCGGAAGACGTCCAGCGCCTGGTACGGCACCTGGCGGCCGGGCCGTACCCGCTCGGCGGCATCGTGCACGCGGCCGGCTCCTACGACAAGAAGCTGGTCTCCGAACTGACCTGGGAGTCGATCGACGCCCAGCTGGCGGCGAAGGCCTACGGCGGCTGGCTGCTGCACGAGGCCGCCGAGGAGTCCTTCCCCGAGCTGGAGTTCTTCGTCACCTACTCCTCCATCGCCTCCGTCCTCGGCGGCGCCACGCAGGGCCACTACGCCGCCGCCGGCGCCGGGCTCGACGCGCTCGCCGAGTGGCGCAGCCGGCGCGGGGTACCGGGGCTCTCGGTCAACTGGGGCGCCTGGGCCCGGGTCGGCATGTCGGCCCGGCTGGAGGAGCACCTCAGCCAGGAGATCGAACGCAGCGGCGTCCGCTTCTTCTCCCCGACCCGGGCCCTGGACACCCTGGCCCGGCTGTGGGGGCGGCCGCGCACCCAGCGGATCGTCGGCGAGTTCGACTGGGACCGCTATGTGGCGGGCAGCGTCACCGGCGACCTGTTCTACGACCGGCTCGCCCGGCAGGCCCCCGACGACGACGGCACCGGGCTCGACCTCACGGCGCTGACCGCGCTGCCCGAGGCCGAACGCCTGGCCGCCGTCACCGGCGTGGTCCGCGAGAAGGTCGCCGCCGTCCTGCATCTGGAGGAGGGGGACGAGCTGGACCTGTCCACCGAGTTCATGTCGCTGGGCCTGGACTCCCTGATGGCCCAGCAGGTCAAGGCCGCACTGGAGCAGACCTTCCGGCTGCCCCTGCCGGCCTCCCTCACCCACGACCACCCCACGGTCCGCGCGCTGGCCCAGTTCGTCGACGGTCAGCTCGGCCCGGTACCGGCAGCGTGACAGAGCTGGGGGGCGTCTTCGCAAGGACGCCCCCCAGGGACGGGAAACACGATGACTGACACACCGAGGGAGCGCTGGACGCTCCACCACGCCTCCCGGGCCCACGCCGGAAGCCGCCCGGACCACCCGGCGATCATCTGCGAGGGCCGCGTCACCACCTACGAGAAGCTCCACCGCGACAGCAACCGCGCCGCGCACGCCCTGCGCGCCGGCGGGGTCGGACGCGGCGACCGGGTCGCCTACCTGGGCCGCGAGTCGGCGCACTACTACCTCGTCATGATCGCCTGCGCCAAGGCGGGCGCGGTCCTGGTGCCGGTCAACTGGCGGCTCACCCCGAACGAGGTCGACCACATCCTGCGCGACTCCGGCGCCGCCCTGATCTTCGTCGACGACGAGTTCTGGGACACCGTCGCCACCGTCCGCCACCAACTGCGCGGACTGCGCAAGGTGATCCGGGTCGACGGCACCGACACCGACGGCGAACCCGCCCGCGGCGCCGGACTGCCGGCCTGGACCGCCGACCAGCCCGACACCGACCTCACCCCGGGCACCGGCCCGGACGACGCCGTCATCCAGATCTACACCAGCGGCACCACCGGCCTGCCCAAGGGCGCGGTGCTCGCCCACCGCAGCTTCTTCACGCTGCCGCACGCGAGCCGCGAGCAGGGCGTGGACTGGATCGACTGGCTGCCCGAAGACGTCGGTCTGATCTCCCTGCCGGGCTTCGGCGTGGCCGGCATCGGCTGGTTCCTGCACACGTTCAACGCCGGCGGAACCAACGTGATCATGCCGCAGTTCGACCCGCAGGAAGCGGTCCGGCTCATCCGCGAGCACCGGGTCACCACCACCTTCGCGGCCCCGGCGATGCTCCAGGCGATGGCGGCCGAACGCGGCGCGGGCCCCGAGGCGTTCGCCTCCCTGCGCAAGATCGCCTACGGCGCCGCCCCCATGTCCGAAACGCTCCTCAAGCAGTGCCTGGAGACCTACCGCTGCGCGTTCGCGCAGATCTACGCCAGCACCGAGACCGGCAGCGTGGCCGTCTGCCTCCCGCCCGAGGTGCACCACCCCGGCAGCACCGTGCTCACCTCGGTCGGCAGGCCCTGCCCCGGCAACGAGATCAAGGTGATCGGCCCCGACGGCGAGACCCTGCCGCCCGGCGCCATCGGCCAGATCTGCGTCCGCACCCCCTCCCGGATGCTCGGCTACTGGAACCTGCCCGAGGCCACCGCCCGCACCCTGGTGGAGGAGTGGCTGCACATGGGCGACGCCGGATACCTCGACGAGGACGGCTACCTCCACCTGTGCGACCGCATCAACGACACGATCATCGTCGCCGGGCAGAACATCTACCCGGCCGAGGTCGAGAAGGCACTGGCCGCGCACCCGGCCGTCGCCGACGCCGCGGTCGTCGGACTCCCGGACGACCGCTGGGGCGAGAGCGTGCACGCGGTCGTGGTGCTCAGGCCCGGCGCGACCGCCACACCCCGGGAACTCCTGCTGTCCCTGCGGGGCCGCATCGCCGACTACAAGATCCCGGGCACGTACCACTTCACGGACTCCCTGCCCCGCAACCCGTCGGGCAAGATCCTGCGCCGCGCGGTACGGGAGCAGCTGACGACACCGGCCAGGGACCCCCTTGGGAGTGCAGTGTGACTTCACCACGGATCGGCATCCTCCTTCCCACCCGAGAGCAAGCCATCAACGGCACCTACGCGGCAGCTCCCCTGCTCGACTTCGCCCGCCGGGCGGAGGCCCTCGGCTTCGACTCCCTGTGGGCCGGCGACTCCCTGACCGCCCGGCCCCGCCTGGACCCGCTCGTCGTCCTGTCGGCCGCCGCGGCGGCCACCCGGCACATCGCGGTCGGGACCGCCGCCCTCACCCCCGCCCTGCGCCATCCCCTGATCGGCGCCAACATGGTCGCGAGCCTCAGCCATGTCGCCGCCGACCGGCTGATCCTCGGCCTCGGCTCCGGCTTCCCCATGGCCGAGACCGAGGAGGAGTTCGCCTCCGTCGGCGCCTCCTTCCAGGGCCGGGTGAGCCGCCTCGACGAGATCACCGCGCTGTGGCGCACCGCCTGGCGCTCCGGTACGAAGGGCGAACCGACCGGGTTCGAGGGGAAGTTCTGGCAGGCGGAGAACCTCGACCGCCTCCCCGCGCCCGCGATCCCCGGCGGCCCGCCCCTCTGGCTCGCCGGCAGCGACACCCCCAGGATCCTGGCCCGCGCGGCGACCCGGTACGACGGCTGGCTGCCTTTCCTCCCGGACGTCGACGCCTACGCCCGCGCCCGCCGCCGCCTCGCGGAACTCGCTGAGGAGGCAGGCCGGACGGTGACACCCGCGCTGTACGCGACCGTCACGGTCAACGCCGGTGAACGGGCGGCCCGCGCCGAACTCGAGCACTACATCAGCCACTACTACGGCCGATCCCTGGAGCAGATGCGGACCATCCAGGCCTACGCCTGGGGCAGCGCCGAGAAGTGCGCCGAGTGGCTCGGCGGCTACGTCCGCGCCGGCGCCCGGCACCTGGTCGTACGGATCGGATCCCTGGACCCCGAGCCGCAGTTGAAGGAGATCGCCGAGGTACTGCTGCCCGCGGTACGCGCCCTCGGACCGTCCACCACCGTTGGGAGTACGCAGTCGTGACCACCGCCACCGGTACCGTCGGCAGCCAGATGTCCAGCGAGGGGCACTGGTTCCACCCCGTGGAGCCCTCGCCGGACGCCTCGATACGGCTGTTCCTGCTGCCCCACGCGGGCAGTGGCGCCATCATCTACCGCGACTGGGAGCGCCTGCTGCCCCCGGACATCTCGCCGCAGGCGGTGACGCTGCCCGGCCGGCACAACCGCCGGGAGGAGCAGACCCACGAGCGGTTCTCGCCGCTGCTGGACGCCCTGCACGAGGCGGTGCTCAACGATCTGGACGAGCGGCCGTTCGCCTTCTTCGGTCACTGCCTGGGCGCCCAGCTGGCGTTCCGGCTGGCGATCCGGATGGAGGAGGAGGGCGGACCGGCTCCGGTGATGGTCGGCATGTCCGGCTGGTCGCCCGTGGGCTTCTTCCAGCCGACGGAGGAGCAGAGCCGGATGCCGGAGCCCGAACTGGTCGAATGGATCAAGAAGTTGGGCTCGTTCCCGGCCGAGATCTACGACAACCCCGAGATGCTCGCCCTGGTCGTGCCCGCACTCCGCGCCGACCTCAGGGTCGCCGGGGACTACGCGGACGACGGCGCCGGCGTCACCTGCCCGCTCGCCTCCTACGGCGGCCGCAGCGACCCGCTCCAGGAGGCCCCCGACGCCATGTCCCACTGGGCGGGCCGCACCCCCGCCTACCTGGGCCACAACGAGTACGAGGGCGGCCACTTCTACATCGACACGCACGCCCGGGCCGTCACCGCGCACTTCGCGCACCGGCTGCAGCGGACCGTGGCCACGGTCGCGGGCTGAGCCGCGAGGCCGCGCCGGCGGGGCGCGGGACAGCGACCCGAGGACCGTTTCCGGGTGCCGTCCCGCGCCCCGCCGCGCGTGGCACACACCCCGCACCGAGTCCGGCCGTGCCGGTCGGGGAGGTGCGCCTCCGCGGGAAACCGGCCGACCGGCCCACGTCAGTCCAAGATCAGCCCCGGGTCAGTTCTCCTTGGCAAAGTCATTACTACCGCTCGCGCCCACCGGCGCTCCGGTCGACCACCGGTGCGTCCGACGTGAGGAGAACACCCGTCATGACTCACACCCCCGCCACCCCTTAGCAACTCCCTCCACCGACTCGCACGGGCCCCGGCAGGGACCCGTGTCAGCGCTGTGTCAGGGCAGTGCGCCAGGGTGGCGTACTACGTCCGCGCACGGCCCGGAGGGAGAGATTCCCCTTCCACGGCCCCGCCCGGGGCGCCCGCCCGGGCCCCCACCGTGTCCAGCGCAAAAAGAGAGCCGGTGCCGAGGATCACCTTTGCCCCCCGAACCCGGAGGACGAACATGTCACTCGCGCACCACACCGATGTCCTGGACTGGCCCTTCGCCCGGACCGAGGACGGTACCCCGCCGCCCCTGCTGGCCGCGTTGCGCAAGGCGCCCCCCTGCGTGGTCCGGCTCCCGGCGGGAGCAGCGGAGTCCCGGCTCGCCTGGCTGGTCACCCGGTACGCCGACGTACGACAGGCTCTCGCCGACCCGCGGCTGAGCGCCGACGAGACGTTACCCGGCGCCCCCGTGCGCATCCAGGTGACGCCCGGAGGCAACCCCAGCTCGTTCCTTCGCCTGGACGACCCCGAGCACGCGCGACTGCGCGGCATGATCCAGACCGAGTTCACCGCCCACCGCGTCAAGCGGCTGCGCGAGCCGGTCCAGCGGCTGGTGGACGAGCTGCTGGACGAACTGGCCGCCCGGCCGCAGCCGGCCGACCTGCACGCCGTCTTCTCCCGGGCGCTGCCCACCCTCGTCATCGCACGCCTCCTGGGCGTTCCGGGAGAGGACTCCCCGTTCTTCGTCGAGAAGACCCACGCCGTCATGTCCCAGGAGGACCCGGCCGTCTCCCAGGCCGCCTACGTGGAGATGTCCGAGTACCTCGCCGAGCTGGCGCTGCGCAAGCTGGCCGCTCCCGGGGACGACCTGATCAGCCGGCTCGCCGTCACCTACCACGCGACCGGCGCCCTCGCCCTGGACGAACTCGTCGGCATCGCCCGCCTCGTGCTGGTCGCGGGCCACGAGACCACCACCAACCAGCTCGCCCTGAACATCCTCGCCCTGCTGCGCGACGACGAGCTGCGCGCCCGGGTCGCCGCCGACGACGGCGCGCGCATCCCCAACTTCATCGAGGAATCGATGCGTTACTGGTCGATCTCCCAGGACGCCACGGTCCGCCTCGCCGTCGAAGACCTGGAACTCGGCGGCGTGGCGATCGAGAAGGGGGACGCCGTCGTCATCTCCGTGCCCGCCGGCAACCACGACGAGTCCGTCTTCGCCTGTCCGCACCGCATCGACCCCGACCGCGACACCAGCGGCCATCTGCAGTGGGGCTTCGGCCCGCACTACTGCCAGGGCGCCCCGCTGGCCCGGCTCGAGATGGAGCTGTCCCTGCGTTCCCTGCTGCGCCGCTTCCCGAACCTCCGCCTCGCGGCCGACCCGCGCGCGCTGTTCCGCCGCGGGACGGTCTTCCACGGGGTGACTCGTCTTCCCGTGACCTGGTGACCGGTGCATCCCGCCGGTGCACCCACAACCCACAAGGAAGGTCAGGAAACGGAGTCGTCATGACTTCTGAAGCAAGCCCGGAAGC
The DNA here is from genome assembly GCF_040630895.1 of Streptomyces sp. NPDC005728. NCBI lineage: Bacteria > Bacillati > Actinomycetota > Actinomycetes > Kitasatosporales > Streptomycetaceae > Streptomyces > Streptomyces sp. NPDC005728. The sequence continues at coordinate 44,379 of NZ_JBEXYL010000046.1, read as the reverse complement.
CGCGGTGGAAGGGCGTGAGAGGACGATCCCCGTGGGCACACCGGCTGCCGCCCCTTCCGCCGGTGCCCTCCTGGTGGTCCTCGTCGGGACGTTCATCACGGTGCTGGACTTCTTCATCGCCGACGTGGCCGTCCCCGCCATCAAGGCCGACCTGCACGCCACCGCCGCACAGGCCCAGATGATCGTCGTCGGCTACGGCGTGGCCTTCACCGCGGGCCTGATCACCGGCGGCCGGCTCGGCGACCTCTACGGCCGCCGGCGGAACCACCCGGGACGGGACCCGGCTGCACTACAGCGACCGGGGCGACGGACGGCCCGTCGTCCTGCTCGGCGCGGCCATGGCGGACTCGCGCATGTAGGAGTTCCAGGCGCCGTTCCTCGCCGGGAACGGGCTGCGCTGCGTCATCTACGACCGGCGCGGCAGTGGCCGCTCGGACATCCCCTGGACCGGATACGACTACGACACCCTGGCCGGCGACCTCGCCGACCTGCTCGACCACCTCGATCTGAGGGACGTCGTGCTGGTCGGCTACGCGGTGGGCGGCGGGGAGTGCGTGCGCCACCTGTCCCGCCACAGCACCGCCCGGGTGGCCGGGCTGGCCCTGGTCGCCTCGACGACGCCGCTCCTGATGCGCGCCCCGGACAACCCCGACGGACTCGAACCCGGGCTGATCGAGCAGGTGGAGCGGGCCATCCGTACCGACCGGGCCGCCTGGCTGTCCGAACTCACCTGGCCGTTCTTCGCGGGCCCCGCCCCGGACCCGGACAACCTGCCGCTCGCCGGGCAGCTCGCCGACTGGCTGATCGGCATGTGCCCGAACACCTCGCCGAGAGCCGGGATCGAGATCTACCGCACGCTGTTCACCACCGACCAGCGTGCGGAGACGGCCGCGGTGCGGGTGCCGACCCTGGTCGTCCACGGGACCCGGCAGCAGGTTCCGCACCTACGAGGGCGCGGCACACGGCATGTTCGCGACCCACGCGGACCGCCTCAGCGCAGACCTGCTGGCCTTCGCCAAGGAGTGACACGCGCCGCTGCCGCCGCGTCCGGCCCCTGCACAAGGGGCCGGACGTTCGCGTTTCCGCCCCCCTGCTGCCGCGTCAGCGCCACGTCAGCCCCGCGACAGCGCCCCCCGGCAGAGTGGAGATCGCCGCGCCGCCGGGGCGCACAGCAGGCCGGGTCTCCGGTGCCGTCCGACGAAGGAGTACGCCCGCCATGGCAGACACCGCAGCCCCGGCTCCCACCCGGGCACTCGTCCTGGGCAACCCCGCATCCGGCAGCCACTCGCCCGAACTGGTCGAGGAGGTGCGCCAGTTGTGCGCCTCCTGCCTGGAGCGCACCGAGGTGCACCTCACCACCGGACCGGGCGACGCCACGGTCGCCGTGCGCCGGGCCCTGCAGCGGCCCGCCGGGGCACCCGACCTGGTCGTCGTGATCGGCGGCGACGGAACCGTCCGGGAGGCCGTCCAGGGACTGGTGCCCGTCACCGGGAACGCCACCCTCGCGGTGGTGCCCGGCGGCACCGGCAACTCCGGGTACAAGATGCTGTGGGGCGAGCGGCCCTGGAGCGAGTCCCTGAAGGCGGTCCTGACCGACTACGGCATCGGCGGCAGCGCCCGCCTGCGCCGACTGGACCTGGCCCGCCTCGCCGAGACCCGCAACTACGTCTATCTGGGCGCCTGTTCGGGCGTGATCGCCGATGCGCTGATCACCGCCCGGGAGCTGCCGCTGACCGGACGCGAGCGCTACGCCCGCGCCTTCGCCGACACGGCCGCCGGCTACCCGCCCTACCCGGGCCGGGTCACCGTCGACGGCCGCGTGGTGCACGAGGGCCCCACGGTCCTCGCCAACGTCGGCGGCGGCCGGTACCGCGGCGGCCGGTTCCTGGTGCTGCCGGACTCGCTGCTCGACGACGGACTGCTCGACGTCTGCGTGATCGGCGGCGAGATCGCCGCGGCCGATGTGCCCGGACTGACCCTGAACGCCGCGCACATGGACCACCGGGCGACCGTGTACGCGCGCGGCCGCAGGATCACCGTCGAGCGCACCGACGGCCACCGGCTGCCGCTGGAGCACGACGGCGAGTACCAGCACGGCATCGGCGCCTCGGCCACGTTCGAGGTGCTCCCCGCCGCCCTCCCGGTCTGGGCGCCGGCCACCCCCTGAAGCCCGCACGAAGCCACCTGTCCGAAGAACACGTCAGAGCACGTCACAGAGGAGAACGCCCGCATGAGCGACCTGACCACCACCGTCTCCCGCTACCTCGACATCTGGAACGAGGCGGACGCCGACAAGCGCGCCGCGACCATCGCCGAGCTGTTCACCGCCGACGCCCCGTACATCGACCCGCTCGCTGCGGTCGAGGGTCACGAGGGCTTCGGGGCCGTGGTGGCCGGCGCCCGCGACCAGTTCAAGGGCCTCACCTTCGAGCTGCACGGTGCCGTCGACGCCCACCACAACCAGGCCCGCTTCCAGTGGGGCCTGGTGACCGAGCCGGGCGCCGAGCCGATCGCCATCGGCTTCGACGTCCTGGTCACCGACGACGAGGGCAGGATCCAGGGCGTCTACGGCTTCCTGGACAAGGTCCCCGCCGCCTAGGACCCAGCCACACCGCGGGAGCACCGGGCCAACGGTGCTCCCGTGCTCGTGTTCCCCTCCCGATGCGCGTTCCCGCACCCGTCGCACGCTTCCGCTCCCGACGCACGCACGGCAAGGAAGGTAGCCGCCTCATGACCACTGTCCTCGGGGAGAGTGTGGCCCGGGCCCTGTGCGCCGACTGGACCGAGCAGGCCGAGATCCTGCCCCGGGCCCCCCGCGGCCGCACGCCCGCCGACACCCCGCTGCGCGAACTCTCCCACTGGGCCGCCACGTTGCGCCCGCAGCACATCCCGTGCCGGGTGCTGAAGCTCGCCGCGAGCCAGGTGCTGTCACAGATCGCCTCCATCCGGGCCGGTCTCCAGCACCCCCTCGGCAGAAAGCTGGTCGCCGCCTTCGGACACCCCATGCAGCGCGACCCGCGGCAGGCCGCGGGCGTCTTCGCCGCGCTCGGCTCCTGGCTGAACCTGGACGACACCGCGTACGCCGGGCACCTGTCGAACTCCACGGTCGCGGTCCCGCTCGCCTTCGCCTACGCCCGCCGGCTGGACGGGCTCTCGCTGCTCACCGCTGTGGTCGCGGCCAACGAGTGCGCGGCCCGCATCACCGCTTCCGCGACCCTCGGGCCGCTGCGCGGCCAGAGCGCCGTGCACACCCACCTGGCCGGCGCGGTCGCGGGCCGCCTGCACGCGGACCGGGCCCCCGCCGCCCTCTTCGAGAACGCCTTCGGGCTGGCCTTCGCCATGCCCAACTGGCCGCTGATGCGCGCCTTCCTCGCCAGCGACGCCCGCCTGTTCAACACCTTCACGCCGGTGCGCACCGCGATGGACGCCTGCGACGCGGCGTACGCCGGGCTGCGCGGGGCGCCCGACATCATGGAGCACGGCGACGGCTTCCTGGCCCGCTTCGCGACGGTGCCGCTGCCGCAGGCGGTGGCGAAGGGGCTGGGCCGCCGCTGGCACACCGACACCCTGTCGTTCAAGATGCACCCCGGCGGGCCCGGCATCGACGCGGCGGTGGACTGCGCCGCCGAGATCCACCGGGAACTCGGTCCGGTCAGGCCCGAGGACGTCGCCGAGGTGGTCGTCGAGGCCTCCCTGTACACGCTGTTCGCGGGGGAGCGGGCCGCCCAGTACGTCACCGGCCCCGGCTCCCCGCTGGGCGCACTGGTCCTCGACGTGCCTTATCCCGTGGCCACCACCCTGCTCACCGGCGAGTTCTCGGTGGACGACTTCTCCTCGCCGTACCTGGACGACCCGGACCGCTGGGCGCTGGCCCAGCGGATCCGGCTGGAGCACGACACGGAGATGACCCGCGAGCTGTTCCTGTCCGACGCGCCGTTCGGCGAGGCCGTGCGTGAGGCGGGGGAGCTGGCCGTGCCGTGGCTGCGCGGCTTCGGCGGGGACGAACTCGTGGACCTGGTCGGTGCGTTGCAGGCCGACGACCGGGACTTCTCCCGGTCCACCAAGGCCACCGGCGCCCGGGTCACCGTACGGCTGACGGACGGCCGTACCCTCTCCCGCACCCGGCTGATCCCGGTGGGCGCCGCCGGTCCGGAGACCCGGGCGAGCCACGCCGACCTGGTGCGGGAGAAGTTCCTGTCGGTCGGCGGCTCCCAGCAGGTGGCCGACACCGTCGACGGCCTGCACCGGATGCGTCCCCGGGGGGTACGCCGCTGGATCGAGACGGCGTTCCTGGACTGAGCGGGTCAGGCGCCGTGGGTCACGTACAGGCGCACCGCGTCGTGCAGGTGGTGGCGGATCCGGCCGTCCCGGTCCCGCTCGCCGGCCTGGATCATCTGGCGGTGCAGCAGTTCCTCCAGCAGGTCCACGGCGAGCCGCCGCGACGGTGTCACCCGGGCGAGCATCTCCTCGACGCCGAAGCCGCCCGTCAGGTGCCGGAGCTGGTGCAGCGAGGTCCGCAGCGGGGGTGACAGGGGCCGGTAGTACGCGGCCACACTCGCCCGCAGGGACAGATCCCCGACGGACAGCGTGCCCAGCCGGTCCCGTTCGTCCGCCAGCCGGTCCGCCAGGTCCCGCAGCGACCGGTGCGGGCGCGCCGTGAGCCACAGGCCGGCGATGTGCAGGGCGAGCGGCAGCCGACCGCAGTAGCGCACGATGTCGAGCGCGGCCGGCCGCTGCGCCCGGGTGCGTGCCGAACCCACCAGCTCCTCCAGCATCCGGCCGGCGTCCCGCCGGCCGAGTGTGCCGATCCGGCGGCACGACGTCCCGCGCAGCGCGGGCAGTTCGCGGCGCGCCGCGACCAGGACGGCACTGCGTCCGCCGTCCACGAGCAGCGGACGGACCTGCGCCTCGCTGACGACGTTGTCGAGGACCACCAGCACCCGCCGTCTGCTGAGTGCGTCCCGCAGCCGGGCGCGCGCCTCCTCCGGGCTCTGGGCGCCGGCAGCCTGGCCGAGGGACCGCAGGACGCGACGGACCAACTGGTCGGAGGTGAAGGGAAGACAGGAGGTGGGGTGCAGGTCGACGAAGACCTGGCCGTCGGGGAACCGGTCGCGCGCCGCGTGGGCGGTGCGCAGGACCAGGGAGGTCTTCCCGGCGCCCGGGGGTCCCACGATGACCGCGGGTCCGCCCTGACCGGGAAGACTGCCCGTCAGTTCGTCCGCCAGCTCTTCCCGGCCGACGAGGCGGTGCCGGGGGGCCGGGGGAAGCTCGGCCGGTACCGAGGAGCCGGTCGGCGCGGGCGGCTGCTCACCCCGGGGCAGCCGTAACAGCCGCCCCACCTCGGTGGGCGCCAGCCCTAGCGCCTCGGCCAGCAGCACGAGCGACTGCCTGCGGGGCCGGGCGGTGTGCCCGGTCTCCAGATTCCGTATGGCCCGCACGCTCAGCCCGGACCGCACAGCCAGCTCGTCCTGCGTGAGACAGGCCGCCTCCCTCGCCCGCACCAGCGCGACGCCGAGGCTCGGCGCGGGCCCGGAGGGATGCGGGAACGTCACCCGTTCTCCCGGGCGGGCACGACCGAGGTGCCGCCTGCCGGCCGGCGCAGGGCGGCGACGAACTTGTAGCGGGAGCCCCGGTAGACCGAGCGCACCCACTCCACCGGTGTCCCCCCGGCGTCCCGCGAGTGCCGGGACAGCAGCAGCATCGGCAGGCCCACGTCGGTCGCGAGCAACTGGGCCTCGCGCGGGGTCGACAGCGAGGTCTCGATCGTCTCGTCGGCCTCCGCGAGATGGACGCCGTACACCTCGGCGAGGGCCGTGTAGAGGGACGGGTACGTGTCCAGCCACCGGCGCAGTCCGGGAAAGCGCCGTACGGACAGGTGGGTCGTCTCGATCGCCATGGGATCGCCGCTGGCGAGCCGCAGCCGCTCGATGCGCAGGACGCGTTCGCCGACCTCGATGCCGAGGAGGTCCGACAGCTTCGCGTCCGCCGGGACCTCGCCGATGTCCAGCATCTGCGAGGCGGGTTCCAGGCCCTGGGCGCGCATGTCCTCGGTGTGCGAGGTGAGCTGGAGGGTCCGGTACAGCTTGGGCTGGGCGACGAAGGTGCCCTTGCCCTGGATGCGGTCGAGCCGGCCCTCTCCGACCAGTTCCTGCAGCGCCTGCCGGATCGTGGTGCGCGAGGTGCCGAGCCGGACGGCGAGCAGGCGTTCCGCGGGCATGGCCGAGCCTGGCTCGAGCGCCTGCGTCATCTCCAGCACCTGCTGCTTGATCCGGTAGTACTTCGGCACGCGCGCGGCGCGGCCGGGCGTCCCCGTGGGGTGCTGGGCGCTGCTGACGTCGGTGGCCATGCCTGCCTTCCCGGCTGTGTGGGTGGGCTCCCGTTATAGCGACCAACGGACCTATGGTCTAGTCCAACTGGAGTAGGAGGTCTAGTCCAGCAGGCGCGCCGTGCGGAGCCGTGCGGCGCACCGCGCAAAAGGGGACGGACGCACTCCGGTGACTTTCTCGTAACGGCCGGGATCGCCTTCCCGAACCACCCTTGACACGCCAAAAGGTCTAGGCCAAGCTCCACCGTACTGGTCTACACCATTAGTGGCCAGGTCCCGAGCCCTACGTGCAACAGCGTCGTGCGCAGGTCACCGCAGAGGGCGTGGGGGGATTAGTGGCATCCCTGAGGAGGGTGGCGTGAAGCGCAAGCTTGCTGCCGCGATCGTGATCGCGGGCATGATGGTTTCCGTCTCGGCGTGCGGCGACGACGACAAGGACAGTGGCAAGGCCGCAGGGCCGGACAGCTTCAAGGGCCAGACGCTCACCGTCTGGACGATGGACGGCTCGGCGCCGCCCCAGTGGTCGAAGGACGTCCAGGCCGCCTTCGAGAAGAAGACCGGCGCCAAGCTGAAGTTCGAGATCCAGAAGTGGGACGGGATCCAGCAGAAGATCACCACCGCCCTCTCCGAGTCCACCCCGCCGGACGTCATCGAGGTCGGCAACACCCAGACCCCGGCCTACGCCGCCACCGGCGGCCTCGCCGAACTGGGCGACCTCAAGCAGGAGATCGGCTCGGACTGGGCCCCGGCGGTCTCCGCGTCCTCCGTCTACGACGGCAAGCAGTACGCCGCCCCGTGGTACTTCGCCAACCGCGTCGTCATCTACAACAAGGCGATCTGGGCCAAGGCCGGCATCAAGGACACCCCGAAGACGCGGGACGAGTTCTTCAAGGACCTGGACACCATCGGCAAGAAGACCGACGCCGAGCCGCTCTACCTGCCCGGCCAGAACTGGTACTTCTTCGACGGCCTGACCATCGGCCAGGGCGCCGACCTGGTGAAGAAGGACGGCGACAAGTACGTCTCCAACCTCGGTGACCCCAAGGTCGCCGCGGCCATGGAGATCTACAAGAAGTACGCCTCCTACTCCAAGGCCCCCAAGGACAAGGACGAGGCCACCCCGCAGCAGGCCGAGGTCTTCGCCAAGGGCAAGACCGGCGCCTTCATCGGTATGGGCTGGGAGGCCGGTACCGCCGTCACCGCCAACAAGGCGATCGAGAAGGACCTGGGCTACTTCACCGTCCCGGGTGAGACGGCCGGCAAGCCCGAGGGCGTCTTCCTCGGCGGCTCCAACCTCGCGGTCGCCCAGGGCAGCAAGAAGCAGGCGCTGGCCAAGGAGTTCCTGAAGATCGCCCTGTCCGACCAGTACGAGGGCGAGCTGGCCAAGCTCAACGGCGTCATCCCGAACAAGGAGTCCCTGGAGACCAACCTCAAGGGCAACGCCGTCGCCGAGGCCGCCGCGCCCGCCGCCGCGGTCGGTGGGACCACCCCGCTGATCCCCTCGTGGGCCGCGGTGGAGAACACCCCGAACCCGATCAAGTCCTACATGACCGCGGTGCTGAACGGTAAGTCCCCGGCGGACGCCGCCAAGCAGGTCGAGGGCGAGATCAACAAGCGCCTGGCCCAGCAGAACTGATGACCCGCGCCGGGGGCGTCCAGGGCCTGTCCGGCGGATCAGGCCGGCTCGAGGCAAGGGTGCCTCATCAGCACCGGTGAGCGGGGGCTGGTGCGTCCAGCTGCAAGGCGGAGGAGGGCGTCGACGCGGAGCGTCGGCAACCGACGACAACGCTGCAGATGGACGTGCCAGGCCCCGCGATTCCGGCATGATCCGCCGGGCAGGCCCCGAGGACGCCCCCGGCTCAGTCGTTCGTACGGCCGTACGGCCAGAACCGCCACGGAAGAGATGGCAACTCATGTCAGTGCAGACCGAAGGCACGGACACGGCCGGGGAGCCCGCTGTCCGCAAGGCCCGGACACCCGGGCCGCCGACGGGTGAGGACCGCGGCCCCGGGTCCCCGTCCCGCCGCAGTGCCGCCGCCCCCTATCTGCTCCTGCTGCCCGCGCTGCTGGCCACCCTGATCCTGCTCGGCTGGCCCCTGGTGAAGAACGGCATGCTGTCGTTCCAGAACCTCAACCCGCGGCAGCTCATCCAGCACCTCACCGAGTGGAACGGCGTCGACAACTACAAAGAGGTCCTGACCGGTTCGGACTTCTGGCACGTCGTCGAGCGCTCGGTGGTCTTCACGGCGGCCAACGTCGTCCTGATCATGCTGCTCGGCACCCTGATCGGACTGCTGCTGGCCCGGCTCGGCAAGAAGATGCGGCTGCTGCTCCTGCTGGGTCTCGTCCTCGCCTGGGCCATGCCCGTCATCGCGGCCACCACCGTCTACCAGTGGCTGTTCGCCCAGCGCTTCGGCGTCGTCAACTGGGTCCTGGACAAGCTCGGCTGGCACTCCATGGCCGACTACAACTGGCTCGGCACCCAGTTCTCCACCTTCTCCGTGGTCACGCTGCTGATCGTCTGGCAGTCGATCCCGTTCGTCGCGATCAACCTGTACGCCGCCACCACCACGATCCCCAGGGAGCTGTACGAGGCCGCGTCCCTGGACGGCGCCGGCGCGTGGAAGAGCTTCACCTCGGTGACGTTCCCGTTCCTGCGGCCCTTCCTGTACGCCACGACCTTCCTCGAGGTCATCTGGGTCTTCAAGGCGTTCCCGCAGATCTTCGCGATGAACGAGGGCGGGCCCGACCGCCTCACCGAGACGCTGCCCATCTACGCCTTCGTCGAGGGCGTCGGCAACCAGCACTTCGGCGTCGGTGCGGCGATCTCCTTCCTGACCATCCTGGTGCTGCTCGCCCTCACCTCGTACTACCTGCGCATGGTGCTCAAGCAAGAGGAGGACGAGCTGTGAAGCGCTCGGTCTTCGGCCGTTTCTGGCCCAACGCGACCGCCGTCATCCTCTTCGTCGGCTTCGTGTTCCCCGTCTACTGGATGTTCGCCACGGCCTTCAAGCCGACCGGCGACATCATCTCCGAGAACCCGGTGTGGTTCCCGACCGACCTCACCTTCGGCCACTTCAAGAAGGCCGTGGACGCGGACCACTTCTGGACCCTGGTCCTCAACTCCGTCACCGTCACGGTCAGTGCGGTTCTCCTGTCGCTCGTCATCGCCCTGTTCGCCGCCTTCGCGCTCGCCCGGATGCGGTTCAAGGGCCGGCGCGGCTTCGTCGTGACCTTCATGCTGGCGCAGATGGCGCCCTGGGAGGTCATGGTCATCGCCATCTACCTGCTGGTCCGCGACAACGACATGCTCGACAGCCTGGTCCCGCTCACCGTCTTCTACGCGGTCATGGTGCTGCCGCTGACCGTCCTGACGCTGCGTGGCTATGTGGCCGCCGTACCGAAGGAGCTGGAGGAGTCCGCGATGGTCGACGGCTGCACCCGGCCCCAGGCCTTCGTCAGGGTGATCTTCCCGCTGCTGGCGCCCGGCCTGATGGCCACCTCGCTGTTCGGCTTCATCACCGCCTGGAACGAGTTCCCGCTCGTCCTGATCCTCAACAAGGACATCGAGAAGCAGACCCTGCCGCTGTGGCTGTCCCAGTTCCAGACGGCCTTCGGTGACGACTGGGGCGCCACGATGGCCGCCTCGTCCCTGTTCGCGCTGCCCGTCCTGATCCTCTTCATCTTCCTGCAACGCAAGGCTGTCAGCGGTCTGACCGACGGCGCCGTGAAGGGATGACGCCCCCGATGACGACACTCACCACTGGGCCCGACACCCTCACCCGCGACGCTCTCGCCGTACTGCAGCCGGGCTTCGCCGGCACCACCGCGCCGGACTGGGTGCGCCGCCGCCTCGGCGAAGGACTCGCCTCCGTCGCCCTGTTCGGCCGCAACGTGGTCACCGAGGAGCAGGTCACCGCGCTGACCGCCGAACTGCGCGCGGAGCGGGACGACCTGCTGGTGGCCATCGACGAGGAGAGCGGCGACGTCACCCGCCTGGACGTGCGCAGCGGCTCCTCCTTCCCGGGCAACCACGCCCTCGGCGCCGTCGACGACCCGGGCCTCACCCGGGAGGTGGCCCGCGAGCTGGGCCGCCGGCTGGCCGCCTGCGGCGTCAACTTCGACTGGGCGCCCTCCGCCGACGTCAACGCCAACCCCGACAACCCCGTCATCGGCGTGCGCTCCTTCGGTGCCGCCACCGACCTGGTGGCCCGGCACACCGCCGCCTGGGTCGAGGGCCTGCAGTCCACCGGCGTCGCCGCGTGCACCAAGCACTTCCCCGGCCACGGCGACACCAACGTCGACTCGCACCACGCGGTCCCGCGCATCGACGTGGACGCGGAGACCCTCTACGCGCGCGAACTGCCCCCCTTCCGCGCCGCCATCGCGGCCGGCACCCGGGCCGTGATGAGCGCGCACATCCTCGTCCCCGCCCTCGACGCCGAGCGCCCCGGCACCCTCTCCCGCCGGATCCTCACCGAGCTGCTGCGCGGCGAACTCGGCTACCAGGGGCTGATCGTCACGGACGGCATGGAGATGCGTGCCATCTCCGGGACGTACGGCCTGGAGCACGGCGTGGTCCTCGCGATAGCGGCGGGCGCCGACGCGATCTGCGTCGGCGGCGGCCTGTGCGACGAGGCCACCGTGCTGAACCTGCGGGACGCGCTCGTGGCCGCCGTACGCTCCGGGGAACTGCCCGAGGAACGCCTGGCCGACGCGGCCGCCCGGGTGCGGGAGCTGGCGCGGTGGACCGCCGACACCAAGAAGGACGCCGAGACCGCCGTACCCGCACCGGAGGTCGGCCTGGTCGCGGCCCGCCGCGCCCTGACCGTCACCCGGGCCGGCTCCGCCGCGCCGGTCACCGGACCGGTCCACGTCGCCCGGTTCAACCCGGCCCCGAACATCGCCGTCGGTGACGAGACCCCCTGGGGCGTGGCCGCCGAGCTGCGGCGGCTGCTGCCCGGCAGCACGGCCGGCTCCTTCACCGGGCCCGACGCGGGCCGGGAGGCCCTCGCGGCAGCGGGCGGCCGCCGGGTCGTCGCCGTGGTCCGCGACGAGCACCGGCACGCCTGGATGGGCTCGGCCATCGACACGCTGCTCGCCGCCCGCCCGGACACCGTCGTGGTCGAGATGGGCGTACCACAGGCCCCGCCGCGCGGCGCGCTGCACATCGCCACCCACGGCGCCGCCCGCGTGTGCGGTGTGGCGGCGGCGGAGGCCGTCGTCGCGGGCTGAACCGCACGGCCCCACGTCCGCTGCCCCCGCCTGCGGCCCGTCTCTCCGGCCGGCACCGAGCGCCTCACCGAGGCCCGGTGCCGGCCGTTTTCCTTGTCCAACGGTCGCCATTCCACGTTCAACAGGCGGCACTTCAGCGGCAGTTGGGCGGCACTTTCACAGGGGTACCGGCCGGTAATCGTTGACACCCACAATTGGTCTAGTCCAGCTTGAGGGGGCGCCACCGTTCGATCACCACGGAGTGACGACATGCACAAGCCCTCCCCCTACCTCCACCGAGCGGCGTCCGGCCGCCCCTACTTCAGCGCGGACGGCGAGACGTACCTCGCCCCTGCCCCCCTGCGCGACCTCGAGAAGTCCCGGCCCCTGCGGGTGCTGTCCGAGGAGGACTTCGCCTTCTGGCAGACCTACGGCTACGTCGTCGTCCGGGAGGCCATCACCCCCGGCGAGGCGAAGAGCCTGCTCGCCTTCGCCTGGGACTTCCAGGGACTCGACCCCGACCGCCCCGAAACCTGGTACGAGGAGCCGGAGTTCCGCTCCGAACTCGACCAGCACCTGTTCATCTACGGCTTCGTCGAGGCCTACCAGCACCAGCTCATCTGGGACAGCCGCCAGTCGCAGCGCGTCTACGACGCGTTCGTGGACGTGTGGGACTGCGAGGAGCTGTGGGTCACCCTGGACCGGCTCAACCTCAACCCGCCCAACATCCGCACCCGTTCCCGCTCCCGGATCGAACCCACCGACGAGGGCTTCGACATCGAGTTGCACTGGGACGTCGACACCACCCTCGCCGTGCTGCCGCAGCGGGTCCAGGGCATCATCGCCCTCAACGACACCCGGCCCGAACTGGGCGGCTTCCAGTGCGCCCCGGAGCTGTTCCGCCGCTTCGAGGAGTGGCGCATCGCCCAGCCGGCCGGCCGCGACCCCATCCGGCCCGGGACCGACCGCGCCGAGTTCCCCGTGGTCCGGCCCGAACTCCAGGCCGGCGACCTGCTGATCTTCAACGGGCTGCTGGCGCACGGCGTGGCGCCGAACCTCTCCGACAACGCTGTCCGGGCCGTCCAGTACCTGTCGATGATGCCCGCCCTGGAGGAGCACACGGACCTGCGCACCTCCCGCACCGAGTCCTGGCGCACCCTCGCCACCCCCGACTGGAACGGCACCCTGCTCGGCGACGCTGGCAGGCCGGAAGCCCTCCGGTACGGCCCCGCCGAACTGAACGACCTGGGCCGCAAGCTGCTGGGCCTCGACTCCTGGGCCGCCGCGGAAGGGGCACAGTGAACCGGATCTGCCTGTGCCTGCCCACCAACCGGGCCTGCCCCGCCACGATCACCGCGATCCACGAGGAAGCGGCCTACGCCGCCCGCCGCTTCGGCGCCGACGTCCAGCTCCTGATCCTCGACTCCTCCGACGACCGCACCCGCGCCGCACACGCCCGAGTCGTGACCGCACTGCCCCCGGCCGGGCAGGTCACCGTGCACCACCTCGGCGAGGACCCGCAGCGCGACTTCCTGCGCCGGGTGATCCGACGGGCCGGCCCCGCAGAGCCGGACCGGTTGCTTGCGCTCCTTCTCCCGTCCGGCGTCTCCTACGGCTCCTGCACCGACCGCGCCTTCCTGCTGGCCGCCGCCCTCGGCTGCCATTCGGTGCACCGCAGGGACTCCGACAGCACCTACCAACTCCTGGACGGCGAGCCGGTCTTCCCCGTCCACCACGAACTGCCCTGGCTCGGCCGTCCGGCCGCCGAGGCGTCGGCCGCCGTCACGCGCACGGACCTCGACCCGGCCCACACGCAGCGCCCGGTGTCGATGGCCGGCGCCTCCTTCATCGGGGAACTCTCCGTCGACATCGGCGGGATACGCCACCTGGACGAGGGCGTCTACCACGACGTCGTCGGCCTGTGGGCGCCCGCCGACGCGTCACCGGAGCAGCGGCGAGCACTGGTCGAGGAGTCCTTCACCGGAGCGGGCACGACCCCCTTCGCCGGCGACCACTCCACCCTGGCCCTGGTCGACCCGATGCGGGTGGACATGTGCAACATCGCCTTCCACCGCGACGTGTACGAGCGGATCCCGCTGCCCCCGGCGACCGACACCATCGGCAGCGACTACTTCCTCCTCCACCTGGTCCACGACGCCACGCTCCCCGGCATCCTGCACAACCGGCACATCGAGAACTTCTACACCCCCGAACGCCGCACCGACGCGGGCTTCCTGGCCTACCAGACCCGCTTCGTGAAGTTCCTGCTGTCGATGCTGTACTTCCACCACGTCTACGGCCGGACGGCCGCCGAGGGCGCCGGGCTCCTGGACGACCGGCAGCACGTACGGGCGGACAGGATCGTCGCGTTCCTGCGCGAGAGCACCGGTCTTGACCCCGCCGAGAACGTGTGGCGGCTGGACCGCGTCGACACCGCCTACCGCAAACTGGGCGGCCGCTACGAACGGTTCGCCGAGCAACTGGGCGCCCACCGCGAGCAGTTGTTGGCAGAGGCCCGCCAGGACATCGAGGACTTCGCCCTGCTGACCGAGGCCTGGCCCGCCCTGGTCGAGGCCGCCCGGCACACCGCACCCGGACCCGGGGGCCGATGACCGTGGAGATCAGCACGCGGCTGGCGACCGCACTGGCCGCCGCCCCGGCGGACCGCATCGTCTACGACCTGGACGGCATCGAGTCCCAGTACGACCGGCTGGTGGCCGAGTTGCCCGGCGCCCGGGTCCGCTTCGCGTTGAAGGCCTGCCCCGTGGACGAGGTGCTGCAGTGCCTCGCGGACCGGGGCGCCGGCTTCGACGCGGCGAGCCCCGCCGAGATCGTCCGGGCTCTGCGCACCGGCGTGCCCGTGGACAGGATCCACTACGGCAACACCGTCAAGTCCGACGCGGACATCGCCGAGGCCCACCGGCTCGGCGTCCGCACCTTCGCCACCGACAGCGTGCAGGACGTGACGGCGATCGCCGAACACGCCCCCGGCGCCCGGGTGTTCTGCCGCCTCGCCACCAGCGGGGACGGCGCCCTGTGGGGCCTGAACCGCAAGTTCGGCTGCTCGGCCGAGGACGCCGTCCGGGTCCTGACCACGGCCGCCGCGTCCGGCCTGGTCCCGGCCGGCCTGTCCGTGCACGTCGGCTCCCAGCAGCTGACCGGCGAGGCCTGGCAGCAGGCCCTCGACTCCCTCGCCGAGGTGCTCGTGACGCTGGACGGGCTGGGGGTCGTACCGGACCACGTCAACCTCGGCGGCGGCCTGCCCGCGCTCGGCTACCTCGACCGGCTCGGCAGCCCCCTCGACCCGCCCCTGGACAAGATCCTCACCGTGATCCGCGAGGGCATGGAGCACCTGAGCGGCCTCACCTCCGCCCCGCTCGGCTTCGTCATGGAACCGGGCCGTCACCTGGTCGCCGACCACGGCGCCGTCCGCGCCCACGTGTACCGGCTGACCGAACGGGCCCAGCCGGACGGTACGCACGCCCGCTGGCTGTACCTGAGCGTGGGCAAGTTCAACGGCCTGTACGAGATGGACCAGGTGCGTCACCGGCTGGTCTTCCCGGCACAGGCGGACGCGGACGACGGGGAGTACGTGTCCGCGGTCGTCGCGGGCCCGACCTGCGACAGCGACGACGCCTACGGCGGCGGCCGGCACCCGGCGCGCGTCCCCCGTGCCCTCGCCTCCGGCGACCCGGTCTGGATCCTGTCCGCCGGCGCCTACGCCACCAGCTACACGACCCAGGGCTTCAACGGCATCCGCCCGCTGCCGTGTGTGTGCACACGCGGACCGGAAGGACACCACTGACATGAAAGACCCCATACGGGCCATCACGGAGGCCGACTGGCCCCAGGTCGCGGCCCTGGAGGCCGGGGCGTACGCGGACACCTCCCTGACGGAGGGCGAGACCGCGCTGCGGTCCCGGGCCTCGGCGGGCACCTGCTTCGTCCTGGACCTGGACGGCCGGATCGCCGGCTACGTCCTGGCCCTGCCCTACCCGATGTTCCGCTACCCGGACCTGACCCGCCCGGAGCGGGTCGCCCACCACTCGGCCAACCTGCATCTGCACGACCTCGTCATCAGCGCCCCCCTGCGGCGCCGAGGGCTGGGCAGCAGGCTGGTGCGCCATCTGACGGACGCGGCCGGTACACGCGGTTTCCGGACGATGTCGCTGATCGCGGTCGGCGGCAGGGAGACGTTCTGGCGGGCCAACGGCTACCGGGCCCACCGCGAGGCCCGGCTGCCGTCCGGTTACGGCAGCGACGCGGTGTACATGTCGGCTCAGGTGGCCGCGCACCAGGAGGCGAGCTGACGGTGACGACACCCGACCTCGCCGGTTTCCGCCGTGCCAAGTGGGCGATCGCGGCGCTGTTCTGCTTCCTCGGCTTCCAGTACGCCACCTGGGCCGCCCGCCTGCCCGCGCTGAAGTCCAGGCTCGACCTGGGCGCCGGCGAACTGGGTCTGCTGCTGATGGCCTGCGGCGTGGGCGCGGCGGCCTCCTTCCCGCTCGTCGCCGTCCTGATGCGCAGGCTCGGCTCCCGGCGCCTGTCCCTCGCCTCCGCCCTGTGCCTCGTGGCGCTGCTGGCGGCCCTGTCGGTGGTGCCGAACTACCCGCTCGCCCTGCTGGTCGTCTGCGGTGACGGCGTCGCCGTCGGCTGCCTGAACGTCGCGATGAACGCCCAGGGGGCCGCCCTGGAGACCGTGTACGGCCGCACCGCCATGTCCCAGCTGCACGCGACGTTCAGCGCGGGCCTGCTCGCCGCCGCCCTGCTGGCCTCCGGCGTCACCACCGTCACCCCGTCCGTACCGGCCCACTTCGCGGTGGCCGCCGCGCTGTTGCTGCTCCTGCCGGCCCACGCGCGCCGGGGTCTCCTGCCGCACACGGAACCCGGACCCGCGGATCCGGACACGCCGAAGAAGCGGGCACGGCTGACCCTGCCGGCCGGGACGACCCTGCTGATGGGCTGCGCCATGGCGTTCGGCACCGTCACCGAGGGCGCCATGAACGACTGGTCGACGCTCTACATGAAGGACGTCGTCAAGGCCTCCCCGACGCTGGCCCCGATGGGCATCGCGGTCGTCTCGGCCATGATGCTGCTGGCCCGGGTGCGCGCGGACCGCTGGCGCAGCCGCTGGGGCGACGGGCATGTGGTGCGCACCGGCAGCGCCGTGGCCGGCGTCGGCCTGGCCCTCGCCCTGTCGGCCGGCGGGGTGGTGCCCACCCTGCTCGGTTTCGCCTGTGTCGGTCTGGGAGCGGCCGCCGTGACCCCGTGCGTGTACGTGGCCGCCGCCGAACGCGGCTCGGACGCGCTGGCCCTGGTCGCCGCGATGGGGACGACGGGACTGCTGGCCGGCCCCGCCCTGATCGGCTTCGTCGCGGGCGCCGGCGGTCTGACCCTCGGCATGGCCACGGTCGCCGCCTCGGCCCTCGCCGTCACCCTGGCTGCCGTCTGGATCCCCTGGCCGGCCCGCGACCGCATCCGTGTCACCGTCGGCTAGGACGGGCCGAAAGCGCTCGTGAACCCTACTCGCCGTCCACCTTTATCGCCGTCCACCCTTCTCGTCGGCCGCGCAGCAGCGCGTGCGGCGGGAACTACGAGGGGCACGGGAGACCCCCGCCGGTTCCGGATCGCTCCGGGGCGGGGGCCTCGTGGGGCGTGATCAGCCGCCGGAGCTGTCGCTCAGCACCGCCGGACGCGGTGCCCGAGGCGCGGCGGAGGCAAGGTCGCCGCGGGTGACATGGCGGGGGCGGGCGGCCAGCAGGCCGGCGACGGTCTCGGGGACCACCAGGGCGAGCAGGAGCAGCAGCGGAACCCCCCATCCGCCGGTGGCGCCGTGCAGCACGCCGACCGCCAGCGGGCCGGCCCCGGCCACCAGATAGCCGCCGGTCTGCGCCATCCCCGACAGCCGCGCGGCGACCGACGGATTCGGCGAACGCAGGCTCAGCAGGGTGATGGCCAGCGGAAACGCGCTGCCGGTGGCGAGCCCGAGCACCGAGATCCACACCCAGCCGGCGTCGGGGGCGAGGAGGATCCCGCCGAGTCCGACCACCTTCGCGGCGCACACACCGATGACCAGCGGTCCCTGATGACGCAGCCGGGCGGCTGCCACGGGGACGAGGAAGCCCAGCGGGATGCCGATCGTCAGCATGACCGACACCATCCCGCCGGCCTCGGCCGCGGAGTACCCCCGGTCCCGCATGATCCCGGGCAGCCATGCCACCAGGACGTAGAACATCAGCGACACCACGCCGAGGAACACCGCGACGGCCCAGGCCGGCGGGGAGCGCAGCAACGATCCGCCGGTGAACGCAGGTTGCATGGCCGGCACCCGGGCGCGCCGGCCGCGCAGCGCAGGCGGACCCCACACCGCCATGCCGATCAGGGACGGTACGGCCCACACCGCGAGGGCCACACGCCAGCCGGCGGCGTCGTCGAGCGGGACGGCCGTGCCGGCGGCGACGGCCCCGCTGACGGCCATCAGCATCATCGCCAGCCCGGTGAGGGTTCCCACCCGTTCGGCGAAGTCGCGCTTGACGACCGCAGGCACCAGTACATTGCCCAGGGCGATGCCCGCCCCGGCCAGGGTGGTTCCGGCGAACAGCGCCGTCGTGGACGGTACGACCCGCAGCAGGATGCCGGCCGTGGTCAGACCGAGCGAGACGGCGACGGCCGCCTCCGTGCCGATGCGCCGGGCCAGCGGCGGCGCGAGCGAGGCGAAGACCCCCAGGCACAGCACGGGGAGCGTGGTCAGCACGCCGACCTCGACGCCGCTGAGGCCGAACGCGGCCTGCACGTCGTCGAGTACCGGCGAAACCCCCGTGATCGCCGCGCGCAAGTTGACCGTGAGAAGGATGAGACCGACGAAATTCCACGCCCGGACGGCCCGAGGCGTGTCTGAAAAGAGCATGATCTCCCCGCGTAGAGGGCGCGCGTAGTGGGCGTACGACGGCTCCCCCGAGGAGGCGGCGCGGTCCACGCCGGGTCTCGTGGGGGAGCCGTTGTCCTACGAGTGCTTGACCGGGCAGACCAGTTGCGCGGCGACGCTCTCGCCGAGCTGGTCCAGGATCTCCTCGGAGAGCAGGTCCTGCTTGCCCTTGAGCGCGTCCGCGATCTCCTGGTCCACGGGGAACACCATTTCCGCGGCGATGTTGTCCTGGACGATCCGCGCCAGGTTGTCCAGCGCCGTGAGGACCGGGTCGGCCGGCAGTTCGGCGGTGACGATGTCCAGCAGGTGCGAGTCGGCCTGCGCCGGGTCCAGGTACTGCTTGATGATGATGCTGTTCTGGTTCAGGACGGACGTCGTCCAGATCGACAGGACGACGACGTACAGCTCCTGCCAGTTCTTGTCGCCGACCTTCGCCTTCCAGCGGGTCATGACGTCCTTGACACCGGCGATCTGCGCCTCCGCCGCGAACTTCATGTTGGTGCGGATGTCGCCGTAGACGCTGCCCGAGAAGGCCTCGAACGACTTCATGTCGAAGGAACGGATGCGGGTGGAGTCGGCGATGAACGCCAGGGCGCCGTCGAGGATGTGGGCGCAGGACGCCTCCAGCTTCGCCGGCAGGTGTGCGTCCTTGAGCTGCCGCCGGGCCGTGCCGAGAGTACGGCCGAAGTCCTGGAGCGGCTGGACCCAGCCGTCGGTCTCGGGCCCGTTGAACGCGACCATCTCCAGGTCGTGCGGGTGGATGTCGCCTTCCTTGACGTGCTCCGGCGGGACCCGCCGGTTCAGGTACGACGCGACGACGGAGAAGATGCCGAGAGGGATGTGGGCGATCGACTTCGCCAGTTCGAAGGTCTCGGCGACCGGGTGCTCCGAGATCGTCTGCCCGTTGTGGACCAGGAAGTACTTGCCGCCCTGTGAGTCGTTCTGGACGATGATCACCGGGTCGAGGTGCTTGGTCAGCTCGGCCTTGAGCGAGGCGTAGTTGCGCCGCATGTCGCTGTTGACCGCGCGGATCGCATCGCGTGCCGCCTGCTGACCCGCCGCGTCCGCGCCGGCCGGGGCGGGATCCTGCGCGACGGCCGGAGCCGCACTCAGGAGCGTGGTGGCACCGACCGCCGTAGCGGTGCCGAGGAATGTTCTTCGAGTGGCCACGTTCTGTCTTTCCGTCAGGTGGGTGGAGACCTGTGCGCCCATCGGTGAATGACCGTAGCCAGGCGGCGGTTGAGGTGGGAACTATCGGAAGACACAGCACTTGTGGCCTCAGTGTGTGCAATCCCCGGATCTTCTTCACAACCGGAAGAGATTCGGACTATCTCCATAAATGGAATATTCAGCGCCAAGCCGCCGCGGGGACATCGTGCGGGGAGGGCGCGACGCACCCCCGCGGCGACCTGCCGTCGGCGTCAGCTCAGCGACGCGGTGGACGGGACGACGACGCCGTACAGGTCCTCGATCGTCGCCAGCGCGCCGTGGTGCACCTGCTCGGCCGACACCTCGGCAACCGCCGTCTGCAGAGGCCGCGTCGCGCAGGCGTCGGCGACGACGGTCGGCCGGTTGCCGCGCAGGAACGCGCCCTGGGCGGTGAAGGCCACGCACATGTGCGTCATGAAGCCGGCGATCACGACGTCCTTGTTCCCGGCGGCGTCCACGTGCTCGGCCAGATCGGTGTCGAGGAAGGCGTTGGGCACCTGCTTGACGACGACGGGCTCGCCCTCGGCAGGGGCGACCCGCGGGTGGATCCGGCCGATCTCGGCGCGGATGTCGTACGGGGTGCCCTCGCCGCCGTCGTTGATGACGTGGATGACCTTGGCGCCGGTCTCCCGCGCCCGGGCCAGCAGCGCGGCGCCCGCGTCGAGCGCCTCCTGCCACCCGTCCAGCTCCATCACGCCCTGGGTGTAGGTGTTCTGGTAGTCGATCAGGATCAGCGTCGCGGACGCCAGCGACGCCGGCGTCTGGTCGAAGCCGTTGAGGTCCCGCAGAGTGGTCGTAGGCATGGCTGTACCTCGTGCTACGTGAGTGGAAGACGTCACCGAGCGGTGACGCGTCCCACGCTACGAACCCCCGCTGCGTGGCGGCAATGTCACGTAACTTGCAGATACGGACACCCTCTCGGGACGGAGCACCCATGCCCACGGCCGCCATCAGCCGGTTCGTCGTCGTTCTCCTCTTCGACGGCGTCGACCTCCTCGACGTCACCGGCCCGCCCGAGGTGTTCGCCCTGCTCCAGCGCGAAACCGGCGACGCCACCGGCTACCAGGTGGCCCTGGCCGCCGAGACCATGGACCCCGTCACCACCTCGGCCGGAGTGCGCGTCCTCCCCGACCTCACCTTCGAGGAGGCCGCCGCTCGAAGCATCGACACCCTGATGGTGCCCGGCGCGGTCGACGTCGACGACCAGCGCCGCGTGCACGCCCTCACCGACCCCGGTGTCGTCCACTGGGTGAAGACCCTCGCCGGCCGGAGCCGGCGCATCACCTCGGTGTGCGTGGGAGCGCACCTCCTCGCGGCCGCCGGGCTGCTCGACGGCAGACGCGCCACCACCCACTGGTCGACCGCGCAGCAACTCGCCGCCGACCACCCCTCGGTCGAGGTCGACGCCGACCCCATCTTCATCCGCGACGGCCGGGTCTGGACCGGCGCGGGCATCACCGCCTGCCTCGATCTGTCCCTCGCCCTCGTCGCCGAGGACTTCGGCGAGGCCCTCGCGCTGCGCGTCGCCCGGCAGCTCGTGATGTACCTGAAGCGGCCCAGCGGACAGAGCCAGTTCAGCGTCCCGATCGAACCCGTCTCGACCACCCGGCGCATGGACGATCTCCGGCACCATGTCACGCGGCACCTCGCCGACCGCCTCACCGTCGCCGACCTCGCCGCCCATGCCCATGTGAGCGAACGCCAGTTGACCCGGATCTTCAAGACGGAACTCGGCACGACCCCGGCCGCCTACCTCGAGTCGGCGCGCGTCGAAGCGGCACGCAACCGGCTCGAATCCACGGACGACACGCTCGAACGCGTCGCGTCCGTCTGCGGTTTCCAGACGATCGACACCCTCATCCGAGCGTTCCGCCGCAAGCTCAACACGACCCCGACGGAGTACCGCAACCGCTTCCGCCACTCCGGCTGACCCGCCCGGGCGAAGATCACGACCTGGGGGCCGAGGCCCGGTACCCGGCCCGTGGACATCCGTCTTCCGCTCTCAAGATCCACGCGCTAGCTTCCCGCCCCTGCTTCCAGGAAGGGGCACATGCATGCGATCCAGAGCACGCGCTGCCGGCACGATCGCCCTCACGCTGACCCTCGCCGGCCCGCTCGCTCCCGCCGTCGCGCACGCCGCACCAGCGGCACACACACGACCGGCGTACAGCTCTCTGCCAACTCACGCGGCCAGCCGCGTCGTCGCGGTTCCTGGGACTGTCAACGCCCGTGACATCGGCGGCTACCGCACCTACGACGGCAGGACCACCCGGTGGGAGGTGTTGTACCGATCCGAGAGTCTGTCCAAGATCCCCCCAGAGGGTGTCACCGCGCTGCAGAACCTGGGGCTCGGCAGCGTCATCGACCTGCGGACGTCGCCGGAGATCCAGGCCGACGGAACCGACCGGCTCCCCGCCGGGGTCGTTCCGGTTCCTGACCCGATCGACGACACCAGCCTCTACGCCTTCCTCGGCCAGGTGGTGCGGAGCAAGGATCCCGCTTACCAGCAGGCCCAGCTCGGGGACGGCAAGGCGGTGCAGCGGATGCTTTCCCTGTACCGGGGCTTCGTCACCAACCCGGCGAACAGGGCCGCCCTCGGTGCCGCGATCCGCACCGTGGCGAACTCCACCAAGCCGGTGCTGTTCCACTGCTCGGCGGGCAAGGACCGTACCGGAGTCCTCGCCGACACGATCCTTCGAGCCGTGGGCGTCCCCGCGTCGGCGTCCGAGCAGGATTTCCTGCTGTCGGACCAGCTGCGGGCCGCCTCCGACCAGGCGCTCAGGGACCAGCTCAAGGCAGCCGGCTACATGCAGAACCCCGACCTGCTGATACCGCTCCAGGAGGTGCGCAGCGACTATCTCGCCGCCTTCCGGGACGAGGCAGTGACGGACTACGGGAGCTTCGGGAGCTTTCTCACCGACGGCCTCGGCCTCGACGCGTCCACGCTGCTGCGGCTGCGGAGCCGTCTCGTGGGGTGACTCCGGAATCAGCGAAGCCCCCGCCGGGTCCGGATCGCTCCGGGGCAGGGGCTTCGTGTCGACGGCGGCTCCTGGCGTCCGTACGACGATGCCAGGAGCGGCGCACGTAGGCTCAGATGTCCCGGAAGATCTCGATCTGCGCCCCGATCGAGTTGAGCCGCTCCGCGAGGTCCTCGTACCCCCGGTTGATGACGTACACGTTGCGCAGGACCGACGTGCCCTCCGCAGCCATCATCGCCAGCAGGACGACCACGGCGGGGCGCAGGGCCGGCGGGCACATCATCTCGGCGGCGCGCCAGCGGGTCGGGCCCTCGACCAGGACGCGGTGCGGGTCCAGCAACTGCAGGCGGCCGCCGAGGCGGTTGAGGTCCGTCAGGTAGATCGCGCGGTTGTCGTAGACCCAGTCGTGGATCAGCGTCTGGCCCTGCGCGACCGCCGCGATGGCGGCGAAGAAGGGGACGTTGTCGATGTTCAGGCCCGGGAAGGGCATGGGGTGGATCTTGTCGATCGGGGCCTCCAGCTTGGAGGGCCGGACCGTGAGGTCCACCAGCCGCGTACGGCCGTTGTCCGCGAAGTACTCGCGGCTGCGGTCGTGGTCGAGGCCCATCTCCTCCAGGACCGCCAGCTCGATCTCCAGGAACTCGATGGGGACGCGGCGGACGGTCAGTTCCGACTCCGTGACGACCGCGGCGGCCAGCAGGCTCATCGCCTCGACCGGGTCCTCGGAGGGGGAGTAGTCGACGTCGACGTCGATGTTCGGCACGCCGTGCACGGTCAGCGTCGTGGTGCCGATGCCCTCGACCTTGACGCCGAGCGCCTCCAGGAAGAAGCACAGGTCCTGGACCATGTAGTTGGAGGAGGCGTTGCGGATGACCGTCACGCCGTCGTGCCGGCCGGCGGCCAGCAGCGCGTTCTCGGTCACGGTGTCGCCGCGCTCGGTCAGCACGATCGGACGGTCGGGGCGGACCGTGCGGTCGACCTGCGCGTGGTACTGGCCCTCGGTGGCCGCGATGTCCAGACCGAACCGGCGCAGCGCGATCATGTGCGGCTCGATGGTCCGCGTGCCGAGGTCGCAGCCGCCGGCGTACGGCAGCTTGAAGTGGTCCATGCGGTGCAGCAGGGGACCGAGGAACATGATGATCGAGCGGGTGCGGACGGCCGCCTCCGCGTCGATCGCCGCCATCTCCAGCTCGGCGGGCGGCACCAGTTCCAGGTCGACCCCGTCATTGATCCAGCGGGTGCGCACGCCGATGGAGTTGAGTACCTCCAGAAGGCGGTACACCTCCTCGATGCGGGCCACCCGGCGCAGCACCGTGCGCCCCTTGTTCAGCAGCGAGGCGCACAGCAGGGCGACGCAGGCGTTCTTGCTGGTCTTCACGTCGATGGCGCCGGAGAGCCGACGGCCGCCGACCACACGCAGGTGCATCGGACCCGCATAGCCCAGCGACACGATCTCGCTGTCCAGGGCCTCACCGATCCGGGCGATCATCTCAAGGCTGATGTTCTGGTTCCCGCGCTCGATGCGATTGACCGCGCTCTGGCTGGTGCCGAGCGCCTCCGCGAGCTGCGCCTGTGTCCAGCCACGGTGTTGCCGGGCGTCACGGATGAGCTTGCCGATGCGTACGAGGTAGTCGTCTGCCATGAGGCTGAGGTTATCTCACATATGAGATGGCGCCTGTTGGGGGGTCCATTCGGGTGACGCGGCGTCAGTGACCAGCGGAGATGCGGGGGATGCGGGATGATGTGGGGGATTTATCCGATAGTCGGCGACTTTCCGGGTTTCGCCGATATTCACACGGAAGGACTAGAGATCCTCGTGTGACGCCGGGGGTGCCGACGAGGGTCTGTGGCCGACGCCACCGAAAAACGGCGGGACGGGGTCCGCCCGGGCATGACCAGCCAGCCCCCATGTACTAGAGTTATCTCGACATCGAGATATCTGCCGAGGCGCACCGCAGTCGCACGCCATCGCCGGTCTAGTGGTAAGGCTTACCTAACTTAGCCTTACCTTAGCGGATCGGCCAAGATGCCGGGGCGGCAGGATCGTGGTGAGTACGCGCACATCAATGAAGGAGACTGTCGTGTCGGCGAACAGCTTCGACGCCCGCAGCACGCTGCAGGTGGGCGACGAGTCGTACGAGATCTTCCGGCTGGACAAGGTCGAGGGCTCGGCCCGGCTGCCGTACAGCCTGAAGGTCCTGCTGGAGAACCTGCTCCGCACGGAGGACGGCGCGAACATCACCGCCGACCACATCCGCGCCCTCGGCAACTGGGACTCCCAGGCCCAGCCCTCGCAGGAGATCCAGTTCACGCCGGCCCGCGTGATCATGCAGGACTTCACCGGCGTCCCCTGCGTCGTGGACCTCGCGACCATGCGTGAGGCCGTGAAGGAGCTGGGCGGCGACCCGGCGAAGATCAACCCGCTCGCCCCGGCCGAGCTGGTCATCGACCACTCCGTCATCGCCGACAAGTTCGGTACGAACGACGCGTTCGCGCAGAACGTCGAGCTGGAGTACGGCCGCAACAAGGAGCGCTACCAGTTCCTGCGCTGGGGCCAGACCGCCTTCGACGAGTTCAAGGTCGTCCCGCCGGGCACCGGCATCGTCCACCAGGTCAACATCGAGCACCTCGCGCGGACCATCATGGTGCGAGGCGGGCAGGCCTACCCCGACACCCTCGTCGGCACCGACTCGCACACCACCATGGTCAACGGCCTCGGTGTGCTGGGCTGGGGCGTCGGCGGCATCGAGGCCGAGGCCGCCATGCTCGGCCAGCCGGTCTCCATGCTCATCCCGCGCGTCGTCGGCTTCAAGCTGACCGGTGAGCTGAAGCCCGGCACCACCGCCACCGACCTCGTGCTCACCATCACCGAGATGCTCCGCAAGCACGGTGTCGTCGGCAAGTTCGTCGAGTTCTACGGCGAGGGTGTGGCGGCCACGAGCCTCGCCAACCGCGCCACCATCGGCAACATGTCGCCGGAGTTCGGCTCCACCGCCGCGATCTTCCCGATCGACGGCGAGACCCTGAACTACCTCAAGCTCACCGGCCGCTCCGAGCAGCAGGTCGCGCTCGTCGAGGCGTACGCCAAGGAGCAGGGCCTCTGGCTGGACCCGAAGGCCGAGCCGGACTTCTCCGAGAAGCTCGAGCTGGACCTCTCCACCGTCGTCCCGTCGATCGCCGGCCCGAAGCGCCCGCAGGACCGTATCGTCCTCGCGAACGCCGCCGAGCAGTTCGCGCTCGACGTCCGCAACTACGTCGACACCGCCGACGAGTCCGGCAAGGAGTCCTTCCCGGCGTCCGACGCCCCGGCGTCCATCAACGGCGTCCCGTCCAACCCGGTCACCGTGACCGCCCCCGACGGCGCGACGTACGAGATCGACCACGGCGCGGTCACCGTCGCGGCCATCACCTCCTGCACCAACACCTCGAACCCGTACGTCATGGTCGCCGCCGCCCTGGTGGCCAAGAAGGCGGTCGAGAAGGGCCTGACCCGCAAGCCGTGGGTCAAGACCACCCTCGCCCCGGGCTCGAAGGTCGTCACCGACTACTTCGACAAGGCGGGCCTCACCCCGTACCTCGACAAGGTCGGCTTCAACCTCGTCGGCTACGGCTGCACCACCTGCATCGGCAACTCCGGCCCGCTGCCGGAGGAGGTCTCCAAGGCCGTCAACGACCACGACCTCGCGGTCACCTCGGTCCTCTCCGGCAACCGGAACTTCGAGGGCCGGATCAACCCCGATGTCAAGATGAACTACCTGGCCTCCCCGCCGCTGGTCGTCGCGTACGCCCTCGCGGGCTCCATGAAGGTGGACATCACGCGCGACGCCCTGGGCACCGACCAGGACGGCAACGCGGTCTACCTGAAGGACATCTGGCCCTCCGAGGCCGAGGTCAACGACGTCGTGGCGAACGCCATCGGCGAGGACATGTTCAACAAGTCCTACCAGGACGTCTTCGCGGGCGACGCGCAGTGGCAGGCGCTGCCGATCCCGACCGGCAACACCTTCGAGTGGGACGCGGAGTCGACGTACGTCCGCAAGCCCCCGTACTTCGAGGGCATGACGATGGAGACCACCCCGGTCTCCGACATCACCGGCGCCCGCGTGCTCGCCAAGCTGGGCGACTCGGTCACCACCGACCACATCTCGCCCGCCGGCGCCATCAAGGCCGACACCCCGGCCGGCAAGTACCTCACCGAGCACGGTGTGGAGCGTCGTGACTTCAACTCCTACGGCTCCCGCCGAGGCAACCACGAGGTCATGATCCGCGGCACGTTCGCCAACATCCGCCTGCGCAACCAGATCGCGCCGGGTACGGAAGGCGGTTACACCCGCGACTTCACGCAGGCCGACGGCCCGGTGTCGTTCATCTACGACGCCTCCCGCAACTACATCGAGCAGGGCACCCCGCTGGCCATCCTGGCCGGCAAGGAGTACGGCTCCGGCTCGTCCCGCGACTGGGCCGCCAAGGGCACCGCGCTCCTCGGCGTCAAGGCCGTCATCGCCGAGTCGTACGAGCGCATCCACCGCTCGAACCTCATCGGCATGGGCGTCCTGCCGCTCCAGTTCCCGGAGGGCCAGTCCGCCGAGTCCCTCGGTCTGACCGGCGAGGAGACCTTCTCCTTCACCGGCGTCGAGGAGCTGAACAACGGCACCACGCCGCGCACGGTCAAGGTCACCACCGACACCGGTGTCGAGTTCGACGCGGTCGTCCGCATCGACACCCCCGGTGAGGCCGACTACTACCGCAACGGCGGCATCATGCAGTACGTGCTGCGCAACCTGATCCGCAAGTAAGCGACTGCGGCACGGCCGGCCGTCCAGGGCCGCATCCCCGGTGCCGGGGATGCGGCCCTTCGCCGTACCGTGACCGGGTCATCGTCCCGGCTCAGGTGGAACACAGGGTTCCCCCAGCGGACCGGGACAGAATCGCTACATGTCTGGCACCCCTCGTTCCCCTGCGGAGTACGGCGGATGAACCGCCGACCGTGGAGCCGCTCGCTGCGCACACGCTTGCTGGTCCTCGTCACCGCCACCCTCGTGTGCGTGTGCGCCGCGCTCGCTCTCGCCACCGTCCTCGCCCAGCGCGCCTATCTCCTGGGCACCCTGGACGACCGGGTGAACGACGCCGCCGAGCGCAGCGTGGGCGGCGCCGCGCTGCACCCCGGTCTCCCCGCCGGCCTCGCCTTCCTCGCCGAGGGCGGCCACCCCGAGGGGCTGCTCGCCGCCCGGCTGGACGCCCACGGGCACCTGGTCTCCGCCGCGGTCGTCACCCGGGACGCGGCCCCGCGCCCCCTCACCACAGTGCAGCGCGCCGCCTTCACCGGTATCCGGGCCGACGGCTCGCTGCACACCCGCACGGTGCCCGGACTCGGCACCTACCGGTTCACCGCCCTCGACGCGAGCGGCATCCGCGTCCTCACCGGCCTGCCCATGGACGGCGTCCGGGCCACCCTCGGCAGGCTGGCCGAGATCGAGGCGGTCGTCGGCGCCACCGGACTCGCGGCCGCCGCAGGCGTCTGCGCGGTCGTCATCCGCAGGCAGCTGCGCCCACTCGGCCGGGTCGCCGCCACCGCCGTCGAGGTCTCCCGGGTGCCGCTCGGCCACGGCCGGGTCACCGCACTGCCCCGGGTGCCCGAACGCGACACCGACCCCGGCAACGAGGCCGGGCAGGCCGGCGCCGCCCTCAACCGGATGATCGACCACGTCGAGACCTCACTCGCCGAACGCCGGCGCGGCGAGGAACGCATGCGCCGCTTCGTCGCCGACGCCAGCCACGAACTGCGCACCCCGCTCGCCTCCATCGCCGGGTACGCGGAGCTGATGAACCGCGTCGCCCCCGACCTCGCCTGGCGCCGGGTCGCCGCCGAGTCGGCGCGCATGACGGAGCTGGTGGAGGACCTGCTGCTGCTCGCCCGCCTCGACGAGGGGCGCCCGCTGCAGACCGCCGAGGTGGACCTGGCCACCCTGGTCGCCGAGGCCGTGTGGGACGCCCGGGCATCCGGTGCCGATCACCGGTGGCGGCTCGAACTCCGCCCCGACACCCCCGCGGCGGTCACCGGGGACGCGGCCGGGCTGCACCAGGTGGTGGCCAACCTGCTGGCCAACGCGCGCGTGCACACCCCGCCCGGCACGACCGTCACCGCCACCGTCGAGTCCGGTCCCGCCCGCCACCTGATCCGCGTCCGGGACGACGGCCCCGGCATACCGCCCGACCTCCTGCCGGCTGTCTTCGAACGCTTCACCCGTGCCGACACCTCACGCTCCCGCGCCCCCGGCACGCAGGGCGGCTCGGGCCTCGGGCTGGCAGTCGCCGCGGGGATCACCGCGGCCCACGGCGGCCGCATCCGCGTGGACAGCGCCCCCGGCCGGACCGAGTTCACGGTCGACCTTCCCGCGGCCGAGCCGTCGCCCACGGCCGGGGAGGAACCGCCGGACAGGCTGTCCGGCACCACCCCGCGCCCGGCCTCCCGGCCGCTCGGCAGCTCCGCCTGAGGCCGCTCACTCCGCGAAGAGCTCCGTGAAGTCCGGCAGCGCCACCTCGGCCCAGATCACCTTGCCCTGGGGCGTGTACCTGGTGCCCCAGCGCTCGGTCATCTGCGACACCAGGAACAGGCCCCGGCCGCCCTCGTCGGTCGTCGCGGCGTACCGCAGATGCGGCGACGTGCTGCTGCCGTCGGCCACCTCGCAGATCAGCGTGCGGTCACGGATCAGCCGCACATGGATCGGCTCGGAGCCGTAGCGGATGGCGTTGGTGATCAGCTCGCTCAGGACGAGTTCCATGCCGAAGCCCAGCTCGGACAGGCCCCACTCCTCCAGCTTCTCCGACACCGCGCCGCGCATACCCGACACGGCGGCCGGGTCGCGCGGCACGTCCCAGTCGGCGACGTTCTCCGGAGGCAGCGCCCGGGTGCGCGCGATCAGCAGAGCGACATCGTCCTTGGCCCCCGCGGGCAGCAGCTCCGCCAGCACCGCCTGGCAGCTCTCCTCCAGCGGGCGGTCCGGATGGCCCGCCAGCGCCTGGCGCAGCAGCTCCATGCCCACGTCCAGGTCGCGGCTGCGCTCCTCGACGAGGCCGTCGGTGTACAGCACCAGCTGGGTTCCCTCGGCCAGCTCCAGCTCGGCCGTCTGGAACGGCATGCCGCCGAGGCCCAGCGGCGGTCCGCCCGGCAGCTCGGGGTAGGTGACGCTGCCGTCGGGGTGGACCAGCGCGGGCGCCAGGTGCCCGGCCCGTGCCATGACGCAGCGCCGCGTCACCGGGTCGTAGATCGCGTACAGACAGGTGGCGCCGACGATCTCCCCGGCCGACTCCGCACACGACGACTCGTCCTGGTCGATGCGGCCCACCAGGTCGTCCAGATGGCTGAGCAGCTCGTCGGGCGGCAGGTCGAGCGTGGAGAAGTTGTGCACCGCGGTCCGCAGCCGGCCCATCGTCGCGGCGGCGTGCAGGCCGTGCCCGACCACGTCGCCGACGGCCAGCGCCACCCGGCTCCCCGGCAGCGGGATCACGTCGAACCAGTCGCCGCTCACGCCCGACTGGGCGGGCAGATAGCGGTAGCCGACCTCCAGGGCGCTCTGCTCGGGCAGCGCCCGAGGCAGCAGGCTGCGCTGGAGTGTGACCGCGAGGGTGTGCTCGCGGGTGTACCGGCGGGCGTTGTCGATGCTGACCGCGGCCCGCGCCACCAGCTCCTCCGCCAAGGACAGCTCCTCCTCGTCGAAGGGGTCCTGTTTGGAGCGCCAGAAGTGAGCCATGCCCAGAATGACTCCGCGGGCCTGGATCGGGGCGGTGATGAGCGTGTGGATGCCGAAGTCGAGGATCTGCCGGGTGCGCCTCGGGTCCTGGGCCTGCCAGTCCGCCGCGGACGACAGATCGGCCACCAGCACGGCGCGGTGGTCGCCGTAGACGCGCGCCTGCGGGGTCGAGGGCAGGAAGTCGATCAGCCGGCCCATCTCGTAGAGCGGATGGTCGTCCCGGATGCCGATCACGGCGACGCGCCGCAGCTCGGTCGGTGTGGGCCCCGGCTCCTCTCCGCGCAGCACGGCGTCGGCCACGTCCACGGTGACGAAGTCGGCGAAGCGGGGGACGGCGAGCTGGGCCAGCTCGCCGGCCGTGCGGCCCGCGTCGAGCGTGGTGCCGATGCCCAGCCCCGCGTCGTACAGCAGCTCCAGCCGCTCCCGTGCGATCTCGGCCCGGCCGGACACCGCCTGGAGCTCCGTGGAGTCGCGGAGCGTCACCACGGTTCCCCGGGGACCTCCCGCGCGGTCCGTCGGCCGCTGGTTGACCGCCAGCAGCCGGCCCCCGGCGAAGTGCACCTCGTCGGTGGCCTCGCGCCCGGAGGCGAGCAGCTCCACCATCTCGGGGTCGAGGCCCGACAACTCCCGCACCTGCTGCCCCTCGGCCTCGGGGGGCAGCTCCAGCAGCCGCCTGGCCTCGTCGTTGGCCAGCAGCAGCCGCCCGTCGTCACCGACGATCAGCACGCCTTCCCGCACCGAGTGCAGCACCGTGTCGTGGTGCTCGTACATGCGGGTCATCTCGTCCGGGGCCAGGCTGTGGGTCTGCCGCCGCAGCCTCCGGCCCACCAGCGCCGTACCGCCGGTCGACAGCAAGAGCGCTCCGGCCCCGGCACCCAGGATGATCGGCAGCTGCCGGTCGAACTGACTGGTCACGTTCTTGACCTTCATCCCGGAGGAGACGAGGGCGATCACCTTGCCGTGGGAGTCCCTGATGGGAACGGTCGCCTGCACCTCGTGGCCGAGCGGGCCGTTGACGCTCTCGGTGTAGACCTTCCCGGCCAGCGACGGCCCGATCTCCCCGACGAACCGGTGGCCGATCTTGCTGGGGATGGGGTGGGTGTAGCGGATGCCGTGGGTGTCCATGACCACGATGAAGTCGACGCCCGCTGTCTTGCGCCCCTCTTCGGTGAGCGGCTGGAGCAGCTTCGACGGGTCGGGGCTCTGCAGGGCCGCCACGACGCCCGGAGAGTGCGCGAAGGTCTGCGCGACGGCTATCGACCGGCGCTTTGCCTCCGTGCTGGTGTCACGTTCCGACTGCAGGACGAGGGCGATGACGGCGCAGACCACCAGCACCACCACCAGCGCCACCTGCAGGACGAAGACCTGCCCGGCGACGCTACGAGGGCTCTTGCCGGCCATCGAGCGCCCGGCGATGTGCCTGAATCGGGCGAATCGGTCCCACATGCAACATTTCTAGCACTGGCCTTTCCGGGTGACTACGGTTGGTCCAAGCGATGGACAGAATTCCCCCCTCGGCCTTTACTTCTACGATCCTCCCTCTGGGCCCTTGTGTCACAGCGGCAGTGGCAGGCGTTTACACCTGCCGTCGTGCGCGCTAGCTTCACGGACAAGGGGTGGGAGCGCTCCCATGCAGACGCGGTCCCGGTGGACCGGAACCCGCCCGGATCGTGCGGGTCCCGCTCCCGCCCCGACCCCCGTTCTGTATGGCACCGGCCACGCCCAGAGGTCGATGGGTCATACCTACGACAATACGGGCCGCGGGTCCCGCGAGGCGCCCGCGATTACCGCACCCCACCCAGAACAGAGCCGTCCTCCTGGACCTGCTCGCCACCCTCCCCGCCTTCGGCCTGATCGTCGCCGCAGGCACCCCGGCCTCGGCCCACGGCCCCCATGAAGCCGGGCAGCCGGACCTTCCTGTGCCGGCAGGACGCGCTCGCCGACACCGGCGAGATCAAGCCCGTGAACCCGGCCTGCCGGGCGGCCCGGCAGGCGAGCGGCGCCGCGCCGTTCTGTAACTGATTCTCGGTGCTCTGCTCCACTCTGCTCCACTCTGCTCTGCGCCTGGGGCGGCGTATCCGGGCTGGTTCCACGTGTGCGTCACCAAGGACACCTATGGCCCGACCGAGCCGCTCACCCGGGACGAGATGGAGGACCAGTCGTTCCTCACCGTCGCCCCTCCGCCGCTGAACCGCACCCCGGGCACGGACGAAGCCGCTACTCCTGGGCCGGCAGGCTTCCGTCGGACAGGACGGGGCGGCACATCGTCCACATGGTCCGGCAGCGCTCGGACGGCGCGGAGATCTTCTACTCCTGCTCCGGTGTCGTCGTCGACGGCGGTCACGGGGAGGTCATGGGCGTCCACGGCCCCGGCAACCCCACCGGGCCCCCGCCCGGCACCCGCACCGCGACCTGCCGGACGACCGGCACCTGGGCCGGCGGTCACCAGTCCGAGGTGACGGTCACCGACAGGGGGCGTCCCGATGCTCGGCTGGACGGTCGACCGGACGCTGCCCGCCGGACAGTCGGTGGCCGGCCTCTGGAACGGCGACGCCACCTGCACCGGACAGGACGTGATGGTCCACAACGCCGACTGGAACGGCTCCTCGAGCCCGGGGCAGAGCGCGACGTTCGGCTACGTCGTCCAGGGATCCGGTGACGAGGGCTCCACCGCCCCTGCCTGTCAGGTCGGTTGAGCCGCTCTGGGCGGACCCGGTGGCTGTGCACACCGGGTCCGCGAGCCGGGCAGGTGAGGGGGGTGGGGTGATACCTGTCCGGGTGGTGCTGGCTTGTGACAGCGAGGCCCTTGGGCCGGCTTCGTCCTGATGGAGCGCGACAACGTTGTCTGATGGTCTGTACATGACTCTACCGCCTCAACGGACAACGATGTCAAGCCACTTCGGATAGCCCGACCGGGTGATCCCCCGTGTGTGCCTGCGGCGGCGTACGCGGTCTTCCGTGCTAGCGGTGGCGCACGTTACTGTCCCTGCGGCTTGTGCGACCTGTGGTGCGCGACCCGTCCGTCAGGAGGAAGGGCCGCGTCATGCGTTTCCGTCCCACGTCCCTGCTGCTGGCCGCGGTGCTCGCCACCTTCGGCGCCACCCCGGCCTTCGCGGCGACCGCAGCTCCCCCCGATCTCGTCAAGGACCCGACCCCGTACGTCGATCCGCTGATCGGCACCAAGAACGGCGGCGATGTCTTCCCCGGCGCCGTCGCGCCGTTCGGCATGTTCTCGTTCAGTCCGGAGAACACCAGAGGTGACGCCACCCGTACCGCCGCACCGGGCGGCTACCAGTACGACGCCACCCGCATCCGCGGGTTCAGCCTGACCCACATGTCCGGCACGGGCTGCGCGGGCGGCAGCGGCGACATCCCGCTCTTCCCGTACCCGGGTGAGGTCACCTCCTCCCCGGCGGGCGACACCAAGGACGCCGTCTACGCCGCGGACTTCCGGCACGCCGACGAGACCGCCGAGCCCGGCCACTACCGGGTCGGCCTCGCCTCCGGCGTCACCGCCGACCTCACCGCGACCACCCGCACCGGCTCGGCCCGCTTCACCTACCCGGCGGACAAGCCCGCCTCGCTGCTCGTGCGCACCGCCAACTCCGAGGTGGGCTCGGCGGATTCGACGGTCACCATCGACCCGGCGACCCGCACCGTCTCCGGCTCCGTCACCTCCGGCAACTTCTGCGGCTACCTCGACCCCGAGGGCCAACGCTCCTACTACACCCTGTACTTCACCGCCCGCTTCGACCGTGCCTTCACGGCGGCCGGCACCTGGCAGGACGACAGGCTGAGCCCCGGTTCCCTGAAGGCCTCCGGCGGCACGGGCGGCTTCTCGCACGGCGGGCGGCCGGTCGCGGGCAAGGGTTCCGGCGGGTACGTCCAGTTCGCGCCCGGCACCGGCCCGGTGAACGTCAAGATCGGCATCTCCTACGTCAGCCAGGCGGGCGCCGAGGCGAACCTCGCCGCGGAGAACCCGCAGGCGCGCTCCTTCGACGCCGTCAAGGACGCGGCGCGGCGCGCCTGGCGCGACCGGCTGGACGCGGTCCGGGTCGGCGGCGGGACCGAGGTCGAGCGCACCACCTTCTACACGGCGCTCTATCACTCCCTGCTGCATCCGAACATCATCAGTGACGTCGACCGTGGATACCATGGTGCCGACGGTCGACCGCATACAGTCGACCGTCGGCACCATGCGCAATACGGCACCTTCTCCGGCTGGGACGTCTACCGCGATCAGGTGCAGCTGCTGACCCTGCTCGACCCCGGGACGGGCTCGGACATCGCCCAGTCGCTCTACGAACTCGCCACACAGAACGGCGGGATCTGGGACCGCTGGCTGCACGGCGCGAGCGGCACCCACGTCATGAACGGCGACCCGTCACCCACCGCGCTGGCCGGCATCCGCGCCTTCGGCGGCACCGACTTCGACCTCAAGGGCGCCCTGGACTCGCTGGTCAGGGCCGCGACCGTACCCACGCAGCAAGACCTGTCCGCGGCCGGCAAGCCGGTGCTGTCGGTGGGCCAGCGCCCGTCGCTCGACAAGTACCTGAAGCTGCACTACATGCCCAGCGTCTCCAACGCCTGGGGCGGCGCCGCCGAGACCCTGGAGATGTCCACGGCGGACTTCTCCCTCGCCCAACTGGCCTCCGCGGCAGGGGAGAAGGACACCGCGGCCGCCTTCGCCCGCCGCGCCCAGTGGTGGCAGAACAACTTCAACATCGCCGCCGACCCGAGCGGCGGCTACGTCGCCAACCGCAAGGCCGACGGCAGCTGGGTCACCGGCTTCACACCCGACACCGGCAACGGGTTCGTGGAGGGCACGGCCGCCCAGTACACCTGGATGGTCCAGCACAACCCCGCCGGGCTCTTCGCCGCGATGGGCGGCACCGGCAAGGCCCTCGCCCGCCTCGACTCCTTCTTCCACACCGCCGACGGCGGCTGGGCCTTCACCGGCAACGGCGGCACCAAGTCCGAACTGGACAACGAGCCGTCCATCAACGTGCCCTACCTGTACGACTACGCGGGGGCCCCGTACAAGGCCCAGGAGACCGTCCGCGCGGCGATGCGCCAGCTCTGGTCGACCGGGCCCGGCGGCATCCCCGGCAACGACGACCTCGGCGCCATGTCGTCCTGGTACGTGTTCTCCGCGCTCGGCATGTACCCGCAGGTGCCGTCCCGGGCCGAACTCGTCCTCGCCTCACCGCTGTTCGAGCGGATCGAGATCGACCGCCCGCACGGCAACGACATCTCGATCCGCGCCACCGGAGCGGCGGCCGACGCACCGTACATCCAGTCCCTGAAGGTCAACGGAAGGGCCGGCGACCGGCCGTGGCTGCCCGCCTCCTTCGTGCGGGACGGCGGCCGCCTCGACTACACCCTCGCCACCACCCCGAACCGCGGCTGGGGTGCGGGCTCCCCGCCGCCGTCCTTCCGGCAGGGCGAGCAGCCGTACCAGATCGGCGTCGGTCCCACCGCCGCCACGGTCGCCCCCGGTGACAGCACGAAGATCGGCATACGGGCGCTGGCCCTCGGCGGCGGTACCGGACCCGAGGTGCGCTTCCGGGTGGAGACGCCGTCCGGTGTCACGGCCGCGCCCGCCGAGGGCACGGTCACCGACGGCTCCCAGGAGATCACCCTCACCGCGGCGCAGGACGCCCCCCAGGGCTTCTACACCGCCAAGGTCACGGTGACCTCGGGCGACACCTCGTACGAGCAGCCCGTCTCGCTGACCGTGGCCGCTCCGGGCACCCTGCTCGCGGCCTACAACAACACCGGCGTCTCCGACGACCAGGGCGAGCACGACGAGGCCGACTTCGACGGCGGCGGCTGGAGCTACTCCCGCCAGGCCCTCGCGGCGGCCGGCCTGACCCCCGGCGCACAGGGCACGGTCGACGGTCTCGCCTTCACCTGGCCGAACTCCCCGGCCGCCCGCCCCGACAACGCCTCGGCCACCGGCCAGACCATCGAACTGCCCACAGCTGCACGCAGGTTGTCCTTCATCGGCAGCGCGGTCAACGGCAACCAGCAGACCGGGGCGACCGTCACCTACACCGACGGCACGACCGACACCGTCGACCTCTCCTTCACCGACTGGACCGTCGGTGGCGGAGGCGGCACCGTCCAGTACGGCAACGAGGTCGTCGCCAGGACCGCGTACCGCAATGTCGCGGGCGCCGACAAGGACCCGGTGGCGACGTACGTGTTCGCCACCAAGCCGTTCACGGCACCGGACGGCAAGGCCGTCAAGAGCGTCAAGCTGCCCGGGAACACCGACCTGCACGTGTTCACCCTGGCCACCGGCTGAACCTCCCCATGACGAAGGGGCGGGCCCGCACGGGCCCGCCCCTTCCTCGTGCGGGGAGGCGTCAGGCCAGCAGCTCCACCTCCGACAGGGCCGACTCGCCGTCGAGGACCAGGCGGTACCTGGTGTACGAGCCCGGTGCGGTGACGGTGAACGCCCGGGTCTGGCGGTCCCAGGTGAACGACTCGGCGGTGCGGTGGTCCAGGGTCGTCCAGGTCGTGCCGTCCGCGGAGCCCTGCAGGGTCCAGCCCGTCGGTGCCTTGGTGTGGTCGGCCGACGAGGTCAGGGTGTACTGGACGACCCGGGCCGCGGCGCCGACCGGCAGGTCCACCGAGGTGACGGTGGCGCTCGTCTGCGAGGTGTTGTCGAACAGGGCGCCGTCACCCTTCAGCACGTCCGCGCGGGGCGTCGGCACCTTGTCGTCCTGGGTGATGGAGACCGGGGCCGCCTGCTTGCCCGTGCCCCACGTCGAGGGCCTGGAGCCCATGAAGAAGTCCAGCACGCCGCCCTTGGCCAGCAGCGAGTGGGGGAGCGACGTCGAGGTCCAGGGGCGGCCGTTCACCTTCACGCCCTGCACGTACACGTTCTTCGCGCTGTTGCGCGGGGCCTTGATGACCAGGTCCCGGCCGTTCTCCAGGTGCACGGTCGCCTTCTTGAAGAGCGGGGAGCCGATCGCGTACTCGCCGCTGCCCATGACCAGCGGGTAGAAGCCCAGCGAGGAGAACAGATACCAGGCCGACTGCTCGCCGTTGTCCTCGTCGCCGTGGTAGCCCTGCCCGATCTCGCTGCCCGCGTAGAGCCGGGACAGCGCCTCGCGGACGGTCGCCTGTGCCTTCCAGGGCTCGCCGGCCGCGTCGTACATGTAGATCACGTGGTGCGCGACCTGGTTGGAGTGGCCGTACATGCCCATCCGGACGTCCCGGGCCTCGGTCATCTCGTGGATGACACCGCCGTAGGACCCGACGAAGTCCGGCGAGGCGGTCTCCGGGGTGGCGAAGTACTCGTCGAGCTTCTCCGCCAGGCCGCTGCGGCCGCCGTACAGGTTGGCCAGGCCCCGGCTGTCCTGCGGGGCGGTGAAGGCGTAGCCCCAGCCGTTGGTCTCCGTGTAGTCGTAGCCCCACACGCGCGGGTCGTACTTCGCGGAGTCCACCCGCCAGTTCCCCTCGGCGTCACGGCCCTGGAAGAAGCCCGCCGCGGGGTCGAAGAGACGCACGTAGTCCTGGGCGCGGTTGAGGAAGTACTGCGACTCCTCCTTGTAGCGCTTCTCGCCCGTCTTCTTGTAGAGGGCCTCGCCCATCTTCGCGATGCCGTAGTCGTTGACGTAGCCCTCCATCGCCCACGACAGGCCCTCGTGCGTGCCGGTGCTGGTGTAGCCGAGGAACGGGGAGGAGGCCATGCCCTTGCGGCCCACTCCGGAGGACGGCGGAACGACCGTCGCGTTCTTCACCGCGGCGTCGTACGCCGCCCTGGCGTCGAAGCTCACTCCCTTCACGTACGCGTCGGCGAAGGCCACGTCCGAGGAGGTGCCGGTCATCAGGTCGGCGTAACCGGGGGAGGACCAGCGTGAGGTCCAGCCGCCGTCCTTGTACTGCTGCACGAACCCGTCGACCATCTCGCCCGCCTGGGACGGGGTCAGGAAGGAGTACGCCGGCCAGGTGGTCCGGTAGGTGTCCCAGAAGCCGTTGTTGACGTACACCTTGCCGTCGACGATCTTCGCGCCGGTGTGCGTCGGCGTGTCCGGGCCCGGCATGGGGGAGAAGGGCGAGGCGTACCGGTCCTTCCCGCCGACCTTCTCGGAGCCGGAGTTCGGGTACAGGTACAGCCGGTACATGCTGGAGTACAGCGTGGTCAGCTGGTCCGGGGTCGCGCCCTCCACCTCGACCTTGCCGAGCAGCTTGTCCCAGGTCCGCTGGGCCCGTGCCTTCACGGTGTCGAAGGACGTGCCGTCCGGGATCTCCTGGCGCAGGTTGTCCTTCGCCTGGTCGATGCTGATCAGGGAGGTGGCCAGGCGCAGGGTGACCGTGCGGTCCGCGCCCGCGTCGAAGCGCAGATAGCCCTTGACCCCGCTCGAGGAGCCGTCCGTCACCGGCTTGTCGAAGACGCCGTACACGAACAGCCGTGTCGCGCCCGTCGACAGACCCGACTTCACGTCCGAGTAGCCGGTGACGACCCCGTGCTCCTTGTCCAGGGTCAGGCCCGCCTGCTCGGTGACGTTGTCGAACACCACGCTCGCGTCGTCGCCGGGGTAGGTGAAGCGCAGCGCCGCCGCATGGTCGGTCGGGGTTATCTCCGCCTGCAGACCGTTGTCGAACCGGACCCCGTAGTAGTACGGCCGTGCGGTCTCGTTCTCGTGCCGGAAGGCCAGCTCCCGCGCCTCACGCCCGGTGTCCGGGGTGCCGGTCACGGCGGACGGCATCAGCTGGAAAGTCTGCCGGTCGCCCATCCAGGGGCTCGGCTCGTGGCTCGCGCTGAACGCCTGGATCGTCGGCAGGTTGTCGTCGTTGTTCGCACGTGCGTACTCGTACAGCCAGCTCAGCGAAGAGGCGTTCGTGACCGGCGTCCAGAAGTTGAAGCCGTGCGGGAGGGCCGTCGCCGGGAAGTTGTTGCCGCGCGAGAAGCTGCCGCTGGAGTTGGTGCCGCGGGTGGTCAGCGCGTAGTCCGACAGATGCGCCTTCGGCTTCTGGGGCGCCACCTGCCGGATGTCGACGTCGTCTATCCAGCCGCGGAACTTCGCCGGGCCGTTCGGCGAGTCGTACGCCACCAGGATCCGGTCGACGGTCCTGCCGGCCGCCACCGAACCGATCCGCGAGGCGACGCTGTTCCACTGGTTGACGTACAGCGCCTTCGAAGCGCCCTGCCCGCGCGGCGACAGCGGGAAGCCGTGCTGGTCCAGCGCGCCCAGGTCGCTCAGATAGGTGCCGTCGGTGAAGGCCAGGTCCACGGAGACGTCGGTGGCGTCGTAGTCGCGGTCGCCGTCGGCCATCGACGGGAAGATGCGGTACGACAGCTGTGTGTCGGCGCCGACCTTCACGTTCACGTCGAAGACCTTGTTGTACGAGTACGCCCGGCCGGCCGCCGTGTGCCGTCCGGCGTAGCGCAGGGCCCGCTTTCCGGTGAACCCGGCCCGTGCCTTGGCCGTGGGCGAGCCGCTCGGGCCCTTGTCCACCAGCGACAGCATGTCCTGCGGCACGGGGCCGCCCGAGCCGCCGGTGGAGAACTGCACGTCGGCGAGTTGCAGGATGTCCGAGGCGCCGTTGTTCTCCGTCACGTCCAGCCGGAAGTGCTGGTACTCGGCCGGCTGGGCCAGGTCGTACGACTTCGTCTCGAACCGTTCCGAGAAGGACTCGCCCGAGCGGGTGTCGATCGTCTTCCAGTCGTGGCCGTCCGTCGAGCCCTGGAGCGTCCAGTCCTTCGGGTCGCGCTCGTCGTAGTCGTTCGCCGAGGTGAGCGCGTACGTCACCAGCTTGACGGGTTTGTCCAGGTCGAACTCGGCCCACCCCGTGGGCTGGAAGGTCAGCCACTTGGTGCCGGGCTCGCCGTCGACCAGGTTCTCCTTCACCTCGCCCGCGCCCGTGTTCTCGCTGCTGGCCCGGACCTCGGTCACGTGGTCGGTGACGTTGCCCGGAATGCCCGTGCTGTAGCCGCCGTCCACGCCCGCGGCGCGCTCGCTCCCGTCCGCGGCGGTGTCGACGGTGTTCAGCCACTGCGGCGCCGGATCGCCGGACTCGAACGAGGATGCGAACTCCCGGTCGGCGGCCGGAGCCCTGTCCGGCTGGGCGACCGCCGCGCCCTGCGCGCCGACTGCCATGACAAAGGCGGTCGTGAGGACGACCGCCGGACCGTATCTGTGCCGCGTTCTTGGCTGCATCTACGGAATCCCCTCCTGCGCTCCGCTCTGGACAACGTTGTCAACTTCGATGCGCAGGAACCAGTAGGTGGTCAAGTGGCCCTTGATGTCAAGGGTGTTGGGTGTGGCATTCAGGGGCCTATGTCGCGAATTTTTCCGGCCGGGTGCCCGCAGGCCGCTCATATTTCCGAGAGGTCTCAACTCGGAAAAGACCCATGACCAACCTTGCATTCGATCTTGCTCCGCTGGCGGGAAGTGGACTATACCTGTCGGCGTTTCCCGCATGACCCTGCACTACCCGACAGCGGTGCCGGGGAGGATCCGGTTCACCGCCTGAGTCCTGGAGAAGGCGAGGACTTGAGCATGGGATCCACTGCGCACCACGGTGGCGAGGGTGTCGGCCGCCGCGATCTGATCAAGCGTTCGGCCGCACTCGGCCTGGTGGCCGCCCCCGGAATGGGCCTGCTCTCCGCCTGCGCGAGCAGCGGCGGCGACGGACAGGACAAGGCGAAGGCGGGCAAGAAAACCGGCAAGAACCCGCTCGGCGTCAACGAGACCGCCAAGATGGAATTC
Source organism: Streptomyces sp. NPDC005728 (assembly GCF_040630895.1). Lineage (NCBI taxonomy): Bacteria > Bacillati > Actinomycetota > Actinomycetes > Kitasatosporales > Streptomycetaceae > Streptomyces > Streptomyces sp. NPDC005728. The sequence goes on along the minus strand of NZ_JBEXYL010000046.1, from coordinate 3,250 downwards.
GTCCTCTTCGACGGCGGCTTCGGCAAGGAGTACGCCCAGGACGCGGTGAAGATCTACCAGAAGGACTTCCCCAAGGCCACGGTGAAGTTCTCCGCCACCCAGAAGATCCAGTCCACCCTCCAGCCCCGCTTCAACCAGGGCAACCCGCCGGACCTCATCGACAACTCCGGCGCCGAGCAGATGGACATGGGCGTCCTCGTCGGCAAGAACCAGCTGGCGGACCTCACCCCGCTGCTGGACGCCCCGTCGTACGACGACCCGAACAAGAAGGTCCGCGACACGCTGCGCCCCGGCATCGTGGAGATGGGCCAGTTCGACGGCAAGCCGGTCTGGATCCTGTACTACGCCTACACGGTCTATGGCGTCTGGTACTCGCAGAAGGCGCTGGACTCGCTGGACGCCACGTACCCCGAGACCTGGGACGAGATGCTCGCGGTCTGCGAGAAGGCCAAGAAGAAGGGCATGGCGGGCTGGACGTACGCGGGCAAGTACCCGTACTACCTCCCCTTCTCGCTGTACCCGATGATCGGCAAGGTCGGCGGCCGCGAGGTCCTCGACGCCATCGACAACCTGGAGCCGAACGCCTGGAAGCACCCTGCGGTCAAGGCGTGCTTCGAGGCCTACTACGAGCTGTTCAAGAAGGGCTACATCCTCAAGGGCACCCCGGGCCTCGACCACATCCAGTCGCAGACCGCCTGGGCCAAGGGCAAGGCCCTGTTCATCCCGAACGGCTCCTGGGTGGAGAACGAGTCGGCCAACGTCATCCCGGCCGACTTCAACCTCGCGGTCTCCGCGCCCACCGGCATCGACAGCTCCGACAAGATGCCCTTCGGCACCATCTGGGCCTCCGGCGGCGAGCCCTTCGTCGTGCCGGCCAAGGCGGCGAACTCCGAGGGCGGCATGGAGCAGCTGCGCATCATGCTCTCCGAGGCGTCCTCGAAGAACTTCACCGCCAAGGTGAAGTCGCTGACCGCGTTCAACGGCGGCACCGACGGCATCACCCTCACCCCGGGTCTGAAGTCGGGCGTGGCGGCGCTGGACAAGGCCGGATCCAACGTGGTGAATCCGCGGATCCAGGACTGGTACGTGCAGCTCCAGAAGGAGAAGATCGGTGTGTCCGGTCTCGGCGAGATGATGGCCGGCCGCCTCACCCCGGCCGAGGCCATCAAGAGGATCCAGGACTTCGCCGACGAGGCCGCGAAGGACACCTCGATCAAGCACTACAAGCACCAGTAACCAGCACCTCTACAGCACCGGAGTGGCGATGCAGCACGGCAAGTACCGGTTCATTGTGGGGTTTCTGGCACTCCCCCTGGGACTGTACGCGCTCTTCGTGGTGTGGCCGTTCATCCAGTCCATCTACTACTCGTTCACGGACTGGACCGGCCTGAGCCCCGAATTCAAGATGGTCGGCTTCGACAACTACGAGAGGATGGTCCACGACGACATCTTCTGGAAGTCGTTGCAGCACAGCCTGCTCTTCGCTCTGGTGCTGCCGCTGGTGACGATCAGTCTGGCGCTGTTCTTCGCCTTCATGATCAATGTGGGCGGACGGCGGCGAAGGGGCGGCCCCGTGATCTCCGGGGTCCGGGGCTCCTCCTTCTACAAGATCGTCTATTTCTTCCCCCAGGTCCTGTCCATCGCGATCGTCTCGCTGTTGTTCGCCTTCGCGTACAACCCGGACAGCGGAGCGATCAATTCGCTTCTGCGCGGAATCGGGCTCGACAGCATCCAGCCGCTCTGGCTCGGCGATCCGAGCCTCGCGCTGTGGTGTGTGATGGCGGTGCTCGTGTGGTCCACGGTCGGCTTCTTCGTGGTCCTGTTCTCGGCGGGCATGGCGTCGATCCCGGCCGAGATGTACGAGGCGGCCCTGCTCGACGGCGCGAGCCGCTTCACCACCTTCTTCCGCATCACCCTGCCGCTGCTGTGGGACACCGTGCAGTCCGGCTGGGTCTACATGGGCATCCTCGCGCTCGGCGCCGAGTCGTTCGCCGTCGTGCAGATCATGACGACCGGGCCGGGCGGTCCCGACTACTCGACCACCGTGATGGTCCTGTACGTGTACCAGAAGGCGTTCCGGGACGGTCAGGCCGCCTACGCCACCACCATCGGCGTCGCCCTGCTCGTCGTCACGCTCGCGTTCGCCGCGGTCGTGATGCGGCTGGGCCGTCGCGAGCGGCTGGAGTACTGAGCAGATGAAGACGACCGAGACCTCCGCCCCGCTGCCGGCCGAGTCCGGGGCGCCCATCGCCAAGGTCGACGTACCGCCGGCGCGGCCCGCCGACCGGAAGAAAGAGGGCTCCGTCCTCAACGTCTTCTCCCACGGCGTGCTGGTCATCTGGGCGATCATGGTGGTCATGCCGCTGCTGTGGGCGGTGATGACGTCCTTCAAGGACGACAGCTCCATCTTCGGCTCGCCCTGGTCCCTGCCGGACAAGCTGCACTTCGACAACTGGTCGCGGGCCTGGACCCAGGCCAACATGAGCGACTACTTCCTGAACACCATCCTGGTGGTCGGCGGCTCGCTCATCGGCACCCTGGTCCTCGGCTCGATGGCGGCCTACGTGCTGGCCCGCTTCGACTTCCCGGGCAACCGCTTCATCTACTACCTGTTCGTCGGCGGCATGAGCTTCCCGATCATGCTGGCGCTGGTCCCGCTGTTCTACGTCGTGAACAACATGGGCCTGCTGAACACGATCCACGGCCTGATCCTGGTCTACATCGCCTACTCGCTGCCGTTCACGGTCTTCTTCCTGACCGCCTTCTTCCGCACCCTGCCCACATCGGTGGCGGAAGCGGCCTTCGTCGACGGCGCCTCGCACTCGCGTACGTTCTTCCAGATCATGCTCCCGATGGCCAAGCCGGGCCTGATCAGCGTGGGCATCTTCAACTTCCTGGGCCAGTGGAACCAGTACATGCTCCCCACGGTCCTCAACACCGACCCCGACAAGCGTGTCCTCACCCAGGGCCTGGTCCAGCTGGCGGTCAGCCAGGGCTACAAGGGCGACTGGTCCGGCCTCTTCGCGGGCCTGGTGATGGCGATGCTGCCGGTTCTCGCCGCGTACATCGTCTTCCAGCGGCAGGTGGTGGCCGGCCTGACGGCCGGCGCCCTGAAGTGACCTGACGGAGCCGATCGGGCCCGGTCGCCCCCGCGGGGGGGGCCCGGGCGCGGGGGGGGGGGGACAGGACAACGCTTTAATCACCGCAAACCAAGATTAATCGTGTTTTGGGGGTTGTGGGTGTATATTTT